>CAIJLM010000001.1 GCA_903821495.1 uncultured Chthonomonas sp.
CCATATCGCGGGACAACAGCCAGACCGCCTAAATGCCCTCTGCAATATGTTCGATATTCCAAATGCCACCGCGAACTACGACGACCTGTTGGCGGAAGATAGGATAGACGCGATAGTCGTCTCCACCCCACACCCTCACCACGTCCCATTTGGTTTGAAGGTGTTGGCGGCGGGAAAGCACCTGCTCATGCAGAAGCCCCTCTGCGGCGACATCAACGAGGCGCACCAGTTTGTGGCGGCGGTAGAGAAGACCAACAAAACCGTTATGGCGCTTCCCCACTTCGGCGCAGACACCTATCAGGCGCGTGAACTCATAGAGCGGGGCGCGATTGGAAAAGTGTCAGGGGCGGGCTGTCGTGTCAGTCACGGGGGTCCCGAAGTCTACTACGCCGAAATCCGCGACGCTTTCAATGAGAAGAGCGAAGAACTCTGGTTTTTCAAAGCCTCAGACGCATCCGTGGGAGCCTTATTCGACATGGGAGTCTACGCCGTCGCCAACCTAGTCGCCACACTCGGAACCGTAAAGAGCGTTATGGGGCTAGTCGCCACGATGGACAAACCCACCACGCTCGAAGACACTGCCACCCTCATTCTACAGTTTGAAAATGGAGCGGTAGGGTGTATGGAGACGGGATGGTGCGACCCGGCGCGTACCTTCCAGATGCGCGTACACGGAACTCAGGGCAAGATAGTAATACCCGGCGACGAAGGTGCGAGCATGACCCTCTGGGAGCCAACCAGTTACACCCGCGAAGACGCGCCCCCAAAATCCACCCCCATCGACGCAAGCAAGCACACACGCGGAACCGCGCACGAACACTGGGTACAGTGCATTAAAGAGGGGCGACACCCCGAACGAAGCAACGCTTGGGCGGCGCGGCACGTCACTGAAATCCTACTTGCAGGATTAGAGTCCTCTCGCACTGGGCAACGAATCGCCATTCACTCAAAGGCGGAGCGCGGCTAGACAACCTACACTACAAGAACCCCTCTCCCTTTCGGAGAGGGGTTGGGGAGGGGGAGCATTGAACCCAAACAACCCTGCAAAATCAAACGAACTCACTGCCGATGTCGCCATTATTGGCGGCGGTGTCGGAGGTTGCGCGGCGGCGATTGCCATAGCGCGAAACGGAGGGCGTGTCATCCTCACAGAGGAGACCGACTGGATTGGCGGGCAACTCACCTGTCAAGCCGTTCCCCCCGATGAACACCGCCACATTGAACAACGCGGCTGTACCAGTTCCTACCGCGAATTCCGAAACCGCGTGCGCGACTACTATCGCCGTAACTACCCGCTCACGGGAGAGGCGTACAGCAACCTGCAACTCAATCCCGGAAACGGCTCTGTCTCCCGCCTTTGCCACGAGCCTCGCGTCGCGCTCGCCGTACTGATGGAGATGCTACAACCCTACCTAAGTAGCGGACACGTGACTCTCCTAACCTACCACAAGCCGACAGGCGTGCAGACGCAAGGAGACAGCGTAAACACCGTCACCATAGAAGAGACGCGCACAGGGCGACAAACAACCCTACACGCGCCCTATTTCCTCGACGCGACGGAGTTAGGCGATTTGCTACCGCTCACGAATACCGAGTTCGTCACGGGCGCGGAGTCGCAAGCCGACACGGGCGAATTACACGCGCCCGCAGTAGCCCAACCCAACAACCATCAGGCGTTCACCTACTGCTTTGCAGTAGACTATCTCGAAGGCGAAGACCACACGATACAAAAACCGCAGGAGTACGACTTCTGGCGAGACTACGTTCCCGCCCTAACTCCCGAATGGACGGGCAAACTCCTCTCGCTAACCATGACCAACCCCTTCACACTCGAACCGCGCCCTATGAACTTCGACCCAATACGCGAGGCGAACGGCGATGTGTGGGGTTTCTGGCTCTACCGCCGCATACTAGACAAACAGAACTTCAGAGGTTCCGCGTTCCAAAGCGATATCTGCCTCGTCAACTGGCCCCAAAACGACTACCTACTCGGTAATCTCATCGGCGTATCAGAGGAGGAGAAGGCGAAACACCTCGCAAGTGGTAAACAACTCAGCCTCTCCCTCCTCTACTGGCTACAAACGGAAGCCCCGCGGCACGACGGCGAAACGGGTTGGAAAGGTCTGCGGCTCCGCCCCGACATAACCGATACCGCCGACGGACTGGCGAAAGCCCCCTACATTCGTGAAGCGCGGCGCATCAAGGCAGAGTTCACCATCTGCGAGCAACACGTAGGAACACAAGCGCGAATGGCTATAACAGGGAAGCCCGAAACGGAAGTACAG
>CAIJLM010000002.1 GCA_903821495.1 uncultured Chthonomonas sp.
ACTTCATCACAAGTTATACTTCGCGACTGAGAGGGTACAACAATGAACTACATGATAATTTTCAATACAGAAGACAGAGACTTCGCTTTGGATATTATCTGGTTTCGCAAGAGACTAGAGGAACGCTGGGGGGGAAGCGGTATTCAATTCTCTGATGATGTCTATAGCCACTTGGCGTGGGAAATGAACTTCTCAAACTCTGTGGGATTCGGGTGGTGGGATAGAGCGGCAGACTGCATTGCATTTTCGGGTAGTGTTGACCGTAAAGATTGGATATTGTTTGCCCTTTGGTTCTGTTCAACACTTCCTTCAGATATTGATTGTTTGATAGCACCAGACACCAATTCATTCAGTGTCTTTTTGCGTCCCGATATGTTTATTGAAGAAGTGATTGTAGAAATCGAACGCCAATATTTAGATGATGTTGAATAACGTTCTCAACCAATAGGTAGGTTTGCAGATATGACCACAGAGGAGTCAGGTAGTAGTTTAGAATCGCCGAAAAGTTACGTCGCAACCACCATATCGAATTTTACGATGAAATTGTCGAAATCATCTGTAGAGACCTTATCTTTGGCGAGACCAAAGATTGAGCGGGGTTGATTTCGCGCTACACGATAAAAGCCGTTTCGCCAATTTCGAGTATGTGGTACTATGCAACTAAGAAAAGTTCTATTAGGAGAGCGTTATGACCACGCTGCTCGCGGGGCACGTTCAGTCTATCGTTTTACCGGAACATGAGACAGCGCTTGCCCAAGCCTCCAGCGACGCGCTGGCGCATTTCAATACAGCGGAGAGCCAACAACCCCTCAGCCTCCATCTGGAAAACCCTCATACGGGTCAGAAGATAGACGCTATCATTCCCTCCGCCGCCGTTCGCGTCTTTGCGGAGGTGTTAGCGAAAATGGCGGAGGGGAGAGCCGTTACGCTGGTTCCTCTTCACGCTGAACTCAGTACGCAACAGGCGGCGGAGTTGTTAGGGGTGTCGCGCCCGTACTTCATTAAGCTTCTTGAGCAGGGCAAGATGCCTTTTCGCAAGGTCGGGGAGCAGAGGCGCGTGCTTTATCAAGATTTATTGCGCTACATGGAAGCGTATCAAAAAGCCGCGCACGCGGCGCTGGACGAGATGACCGCTGAAGCGCAAAGCATGGGACTTTACGATTGATAACGGCTCTGCTTGACGCGAATGTTCTCTATTCGGCGATGCTACGCGACCTTTTCATGCGCCTCGCAACGAGTTTCGTCTTTCAGCCCAAGTGGACGGCGCGTATTCAGGCGGAGTGGGTGGGTCATACTATACCCAGCCAAAGAAGTGGATAAAAGGAGAGACTAGAGGGATAACTGCATCTGAAGCGCGGAGTTCTTGCTGTTTCGGCACGTTTCCAGCCGCCGCCGACAAATCTGCACATACTCCTCTTGCATTTCAATGCCGATATAAGGGAGACCTAATGTTGCGGCGGCAACCAATGTCGTACCTGTTCCTGCGAAGGGGTCAAGCACGATGTTATCAAAGCAAGGGGGGATAAGCATCTCAATCAACTTCTGTATCAGAGAGAGAGGCTTTACGGTACAGTGTTCAAAGGTCTCTTCGTTAGCCTCTCTCCCAAAGCCTTCCAGGATGTTGGACTGAAACGAACCGTCAGAGTTAATCGTCTTGAAAAGCCCTACACCCGTCTTCTTGAGCGTTTCGATATAGTTGTTGATAAGAGGTTTTTGGAGGAGAACAACCGCTTCCCACTCGCCACGAAAGCAACTGTGCCAGCCAGCCCAGTTCTCAGAGGTTGTATCTCCTAGTTTTTGTAACTTCTTTTCGACGTTTAGCCCTTTCGGTATGCCTGAGTGTCGCCGATAGACGATGCAGTCCCGCGCATAAAACCCCGCCTCCTCTAAAGCGACCTGAACGTGGGCTAAAGTTCGCGTACTACTAAAAACAGCGACGGGAGCCCCCGACTTGCACACACGATAGAGCTCTGTCCCCCACTCCAAACACCAGCCTTGATAGTCCAGTACATTTTGACGGTTGCGCTCGTACCAACGCTTATTGCGAACGCCTCCCGCCAGACCGCTCCCATAAGGGATATTCTTAACAAGAGTGCTACTCTCTTGAACACGCTGTACCCGGCGGTTCACCTCTGCTAAATCCCAATCCCGCCCTATAAACTCGTAGTTGTAGGGAGGGTCGGTGATACAACCCGCTATGCTTTCGTCGGGAAATCCTTTGAGTACTTCGCGGCAGTCTCCAGTGTAGACCGTATTGGGGGGGAGTTCTTGCATACCCTTACTCTCTTTCATCGCGATAAGTTAAGCGATGCGTTTTCTGCAACGACATTTAACCAAGATTCAACATCAAACCCTGTCTCGGTCTGGATATACTGGAAAGTCCCGTCTCCGGTGTACACTGACCAACCGCCTTTACGAAAAGAGTTAATGGCAGGAAGCAGGTTGTCCTCACGGAGGATTAGAACAGTAGGGGAGTAGCCACGCTCTTGTAGCCGTAAGCCATCTTCCGTGAATTTCCTTAAAGTGCCAGAGTCGCCAGAACCAATCCGATATTTCGTATCAATGGCGGTATCTCCCAATAAGAAGTCGCAGGGCTCTTGCGAGCCAATTCGGAGGGGGGGCGCGAAATCGGAAGGGCGGCTCACTTCAAATAGGCGTTTCAGAAGACGCTCCCAACATTTGCCAAGTTCGCGCCCCCAATACTGCCTATTTTCGCGCTTCAATGTGGGGGTAATGCCAAATACAGCCATGAGCGCGTCAACATCCTCATTTTCTGCGGAGTACTCTTTGCTCGAAAAGGTAGTCTGGTATTCGCGTAAAACGGCAAGCAAATCGCCGCCTATTGGGTCTTCCACAAAACGCCTCCTTATCGAAGCCAAAACCTACCCTCTACGGCAATGCTACACGACGGATACGGTTGAAGGGCGCATCGCTTCCCTGATTGCCATCTGCGACAATTAGCGAGCGTTTGTCCGGCGTGATGTCCATGCCCTCCATACCAAAGAACTGAATACCGGAACCCGTCCCCTCGTGGTATCCGGGGTTGCCATCTCCTGCAAGGGTGAATACGCCGCCATTCGTGTCGATTCTGCGGATGCGGAAGTTCCCATTATCTCCCACATAGATACTGCCCGCGCCATCTATTGCAACCGATTGAGGCGTTTGGAAGAGCGCGGAGAGGGCGTTGCCATCCTGAAATCCAGCGCTTCCGCTTCCTGCAATCGTTGTCACTACGCCCGCGAGGGTCACTTTGCGAATCGCGTTATTGTTGCAGTCGGCGACGATGATATTCCCGGCGCTATCCTGCTTCACTCCGTAAGGGCGACTGAACTTCGCCGCCGTCCCCTTTCCGTTCACGAAGCCCGGCGTGTCCGCGACTCCGGCAAGGGGCGTGACCACGCCGGTAGTAGCGTCCATCAGGCTAAGGGTGTGGTGGTTTACATCGGAGAGAACGAGCCTGCCATCGGCGAGGAGGGCAAGCCCGCGAGGTCGCCCTAGGTTACGCGCTACAACGGTTCCCGTCTTGGCATTCGAGTCTATGCGCCATACCGTGCCGCTTGTGGAGTTTCGGACTCCTTGGTCGTTCTGGTCGGTCTCCACAAAGACGATACCGCTCGCATTTACGGCGATACCAAAGGGATTGACAAAGTTGGCGTTGGAGAATACCGTGGTTACGTTGCCGCTAGAATCGATTTTCCGAACGAGGTTGTTGTCGTAGTCGGCGACATAGACGTTGTTCGATGTGTCTACCGCAACATTCGCCGGATTTCGGAATCGCGCCGAAGCGCTAACGCCATCCGTCGCGCCAGACTGAAACGACCCAGCGAGAGTGAAACTCTGCGCCCCTTGAATAACGCTCCCGCTTCCAGAGTTACACCCGACAAGGGCGAGAGAGATGCAGAGTAGAGAGATTGAGGAGAACACGCGAGATAGAGTAGACATGGATAACGCTCCTTTAGTAGGGCGACCTATTGGATTTGACCATTGCGATGAAGTTGCTCTTTCGCCACGTAAGAGACATCGGCATCGGCGTTTTGCGCGAGTTGTTTCAGTATCGGAGTTGTGTCGGCAGTCCCCATTTCGCCAAGCGCTACCGCTGACCAGCGCTGAGCGCCGCTACTGTCTCCTTTGGCGACCTGTTCCAGAGCCGGTAGAGCCTTCGTTCCCATGCGCCCCAAAGCGTTAGCCGCATGGAACGAGGCGGTTTCGTCGGTTTTTTTCAGGACAGCGATAAGGGCGGGAATCGCTCTCTCGCCAATGGCGGTAAGCGCAGAGTCTGCGGCGTTGCCTATCGCCTCAGCGTCGGGAGTCGCCATGAGTTCGACCAGCATATTGATGACATTGGAGTCGCCTATGACGATGCTCTCATTACCCTCGAAACCAACCGCTTTGATAGCGGCGACGCGGAGGCTTTCGGGGTATTTTGCGCTGTTTGCTACAGCGAGAAGCGGCGCGTTCGTCTCCGGCGCGGAGATTCCTTGCAAGGCTCTTATCGCGCCTGTCTGGGTATTTACGTCTGCGCTGGCGAGCGCCGCCACGCACTTCGACAACACCATAGGAACGGGAACCGAGTCGCGTTTAGGTCGCCCTGCGTGGGAGAGCGCGCCTACTGCGGAGGTGCGGAGTTTGGTATCCGAGTCGTTGAGCGCTTTGATGAGGGTGTCTACTGCGGCGGGGGTCGCGATTTTGCCTAAGCCGACAGCCGCTTGAGAACGGGCTTCGTCATCATCATCAGGGTTGCCTACCGCTTCAGCGAGCATAACCTCTCCCGAAACATCGGCGATAAGCGCTATCGAACCGATGGAGACGCGACGCACCTGCGCGGTGTCCTTGTGCATCTTCTCATTTAGGAGCGGTATGGCTTCCCTATCTCCGATTTTGCCGAGCGCCTCCGCCACGCTTACGCGAACGCCTTCGTCCTTATCCTCAAAGAGCGCGAAGAGTAGGGGCAGGCTTGTCTTGCTCTCTTTTGCGAAGAGCGGAGAGCCAAGAACATCCCCATCAGCGGTTCTAGAATCCGCCTCTTTTTTGAGATACGCCACTATCTGAGGGATTGAGTCCAGAACGGGCCCAATTTTCACAAAGGCGCGAATGGCTCCCTTCTTGATATTCGCGTCGCCGTCTTTCAGACCGGGCAGAAGCTCCGTAATGTGCTTAGAAGACTTGCCGACGATACTGACAAGCGCGGCGACAGCGCGTTCGCGCACCTCTTTGTCTTGGTCTTTCAAGATGGGCAGTATCTGCTTGACGGCGGTAGGGTCGCCCAAAACCTCAAGGGCTTCCGCGGCTTTCAGCCGTGTCTGCATGGTCTCGCCCGTTATCGCATCCATAAACTGCTCGGATTTAATGAGATCTGCGGCGGCGGCGGCGCGTTCATTAGGAGCGCCAGCGCTCATAGCCGTCACCAGCCCATGTATCCGACGGCTGTGACTGACCGCCATGCCGATGACCAGCGCGACAAAGCCCGCAAAGATGATGTAGTTGAGATATTTTCGCACGTCGTGTCTCCCTTGAGGCGCATTTTCGTATATTGAGTCTATATTACCCCCAATGAGCGGGAATTCCTCCTCGCGTTCCCTTCAACAACGCTCTCACAAATGCAGGGATAAGCCTCCCTCGCGTCGAATATAGCCCTGTAGCGGGTTTACTTAACAAGAGGAGGCTTTTGCGTGCTAAAACGTCGTTTTGGAAAAACTGAGATGAATTTGAGCGTACTCTCTTTTGGGGCGATGCGAATCACCC
>CAIJLM010000003.1 GCA_903821495.1 uncultured Chthonomonas sp.
CACCTCCGCTAATTGTTTTTTATAGGTTGCGTCGCGCCCCGCTATCTCCGCGATTTCACCCAACTTGAAAAAGTCGCTGTTCACCTCGTTCGTAACGCGAACGGTGATGATAACGGGCGAGTTCGCAGTAGAGTCGCCTTGCGCCTTTGGGAGGGTCAGTTTGAGCGTCCCCTTCAGGCTAGGCTTTTTGCTGGTCGGCTGTTGCGCGAGAGCGGGTAGCGCGAAAAGGCTCACGCTGAGAAGTATCAGGCTACGCATGGAACGCCCCCTATCGCTTGATGCCGTTGGTCGTATTTAGCAGTTCGTCGGCGGTCTGAATGACCTTAGAGTTGGTGTCGTAGGCGCGTTGCAGAATAATCATTCGCACCATCTCCTCCACTACATCCACATTAGAGGCTTCCAAACTGCCTTGTAGGAGCGTGCCGCTTCCCTGCGAACCGGGGTTCGCGTCTACGGCTTGCCCGGAGGCTTGCGTTTGAGCGAAGAGGTTGCTACCGAGAGCGCGAAGCCCTGTGGGATTGGTGAAGTTGGAGAGTTGCAACTGCCCGACCTGTTGGGAGTTCTGCTGACCGGGTATTTTGACGAGGACATTGCCCTCTGCGCTTATATCCATCCCCGTATGGTTCGCCGGAACGATGATTTCAGGCTGAAGCGCGTAGCCTTCCGCCGTCACTAGTCGCCCCGTGCCGTCAATGGCGAAAGCCCCGGCGCGTGTGTAGCCTGTGGTTCCATCGGGAAGTTGAACTTTGAAGAAGCCGTTGCCCTTAATAGCGACATCGGTGGGGTTGTTGGTGGTCTGGAACGTACCCTGAATATGGACGGGGACGGTGGTTCCCGCGGTGACTCCCAAGCCGACTTGAGAGCCTGTGGGAAGCGTGGAGTTGGGGCCCGTCTGTCCGCCGGGTTCGCGGTTCACCTGATAGATGAGGTCTTGAAACTCGGCGCGCATTCGCTTGAAGCCTGTCGTGCCGACGTTGGCGAGGTTGTTCGCCACGACATCGAGGCTGAACTGTTGCGCGGCGAGTCCGGTTGCGGATGTGAAGAGTGAGCGTAGCATGACGGTTCTGAATCTCCTTGCAGAGTCTGTTGCGATGCGCCCTGCGGCTAAAAATGCCCCCTCAGTCGTTTGGGGGCGTTTCGGACGATACTCCGTCGCTCTAAGCGCGAACAGTCCATATCGTCAAAGCGCTAATGGTCAGCGGTGAAAAATCTCTGACCTGAGAAGGTAAAACTAGACCTTGCCTATCTCCGTTGTGGCTTGGCGGAGCAGGTCGTCTTGAGTAGTAAGCGCCTTTTGCGCCATCTCGAAACTGCGCGACACGGTGATAAGATGCACTAGCCCCTCCATCACGTTCGCGTTCGACTGTTCGAGGCTTCCGGGGCGAACTTGCGGGTTTTGGGCGAGGCGAACGCTGGCGGGGTTGGTTGTGCGGTAGAAGGAGTCGCCCTCTTTTTCCAGTTGCGTTGTGTCCGCTTGAACGACCTGTATCTGCGCGATGGGCTGTCTGTTTGAAAGAACGTTCCCGCGTTCGTCAATCGTGATATTCAGTTTTCCGGCGACGTTTATGGGAGCGCCTTGCGTGTCGAGGATGTTGCGTCCGTTCGCCGTTACGAGGTTGGCGTTTCCGTCAATTTGAAGGTTTCCGGCGCGAGTGTAGAGCGTTCGCGTACCGACTTGAGCGACGAGGAACTGGCTGGGCGCGAGACTGACATCAAGGGGGTTGCCCGTTGATGTAATGGGGCCCGACTGCCAGTCGATATAGGACTTATCTTGCTGAACGCCCATCCCCATCTCGCCAATAGAGACTCCCCGCGAACTAGCGCCAGAGAGACGTTGAAGCGCCATGTTTTGGGCGGCGCGAAACGTCATCTTATCCTGTTTGTAGCCTACGGTGGTTGCGTTCGCTACGTTCTGGGCGAGCGCCTCTTGGAGGGCTTGCTGGGCGAGCATTCCTGTCGCCGCCGAATATACGCCACGTTCCATACTAGGGGTTTCCTTGTTGAATTTCGAGGGTGTATTTCAGAGGGAGGGGGCGCGAATCAGCGGATAGAGGGGACTCCGTGTGAAGCGCAGGTTCCCAAGAAACACAGTCCTTCACAACTAGATGGTTGGTAGTTAGCCTCGTAATTATTAGGGGATATTCTGAATTTGTCTAAAGATGCCGAAAATTTAATGAGGACGGTCAGGGGCTGAAAAGCCCCTGACCGTTAAAACCGATCGTCCTACAGACGAATTGATAGTTGCGTTCCGATAGCGAGTACGTAACCCCCTCAAACAGAGCCTACTGCCACCGAAACAGGGCGTAGCCGGCGGGAGAGAGCGGCGTCTCATGCTCCGTCACGCCCTCAACATTCGCCTTGTCAGAGATAGGCTTGAAGGTTTTGGTTTTGGGGTCGAACAGTTCAATCTGCCTCTTTCCCGCGTAGAACTGGATTTTAGCAGAGGTCTCCGCCTTATAGTCGCGGTTTGTAGCCAGAACGTAGAGGTGTCCCATATCGCCCCGAAATATCCCGATAGTCAGGTTACTCTTGCTTTCAGAACGCGCTAGACTAGAATTCGGCTGTTTCGTCCCGTCCGGCGGAATCTCGCCCGTCTGGTAGGTCATCAGGCACTTCCCGAAGTAGAGATAGGTTGCGATAGCGCGAACGTCCTCATTCACACGCTTCACAGGTTCGTACAAGGCTCCTGGCTTGCCATCCCGCTCCATAATGGCGTGGCTCCACTGAAAGGTGTTATCGTCGGTAGGAAGCCAGTAGGTGAAGTAGAGAAGCCCCTTCACGCCATACGCCAGCGACTGTAGCGCCTCGTAGCGCAGTTCGTTCTCATTCAGGGGGCGGTAGCCGCCGTGCGACACGGAGAGAACGATATTCCAGAACGGAACTCCCGCGCTTCGAGCGGCTTTTTGCGCGGAGGCGAGGTTGCCAAGAAAGCCGGGTCTGTCGCCTGTCTTGAGGAAGTGGTAGTGGTCGTAACTCAAAATGTCGGGTTGAACGGTCTTGAGGTAGGTTTCGAGGTACTCGTCGTAGGTCGCCGCGTTGAGTTGGCTAGGAGTCGCATCGCGGTCTGCGCTAGCGTAGTTTGGAAAGAGGTTGATGAAGGCGGCGTGTTTAGGGTCGAGTTTTCGGAGTTCCGCCACCACTTTCGCAAGTTCGCCAAACTGTTTCGCGCCCGGCTCGTCGGTAATGAAGTAGCCCATAAGAGACGAGGCGTTGTTATACTCCTTCGCGACTGCCTTGAGGTCGTTGAGCGCCTTATCGTTTCCTGTTATCGTAAGAGGTATGCGCGGGTCGGAGATAATCGCCTGTAACCCCAACTTACGGCACAGGGTGAGCAGTTTACGGTTCATCTCCGCCGTGACGGCTCCCTCGCAGGGCGGTAAAACTACGGAGAAGCCTGCGCCTTTAATAAGGCGAAACTGCTCTTCCGTCATAAACTTCTCTGGGGGCCCACACCAGAAGCCTATCGGAAACTCTTTAGGTTGCAGGCTGGTCTGCGCGTTTACAGCGTTCGCTATCGCCATAAGCGATAGGCAGAGTAGGAATAGAGTGATTAAAGTTCTCATTGCTCTTCGTCTAGCTCCTCTTGCGTCTCTTCCGCTCTCTGTTGACGCTCATCTAGTATTAACTCCACCGGAGTCATGCCGTCGAGACGGGCTTGCGGCGTGCCTAGCCAGAGGGTGTAGTTATCGGCGAGCCTGTCGCGCATATCCTCCACTCCGTAGCCCTGCTCAATTAACTCCCGGCGGTTCAGCATCCAGCGTTTGTGCGCCTCCGTGCGTAGGAAACCTTCGCGCCACCCCATAGACTCGCCCCACGTCAGCTCTTCCACTAACTCGACGGGAAGCCAGAGACAGCGGTTGTCGAGGTCGTTTTCAATATCGGCGCACCACGCCCGATAGCCCGCCAGCCAGTCTATCTCGTCTGCATCGTTGAGCGCGTGGAAGTCGTGCCACCGCTCCAAATAGAGCGCCCTCTGGTCTAGTATCTCGTAGCACCATTCAGGAGTGATGTAGCCGTGCTGACTTCGCAGGTACTCGAAAAATCGGCGAAGGGAGTCGGGTAGACGCTTCTCTGTCTCAGGCTCTCCGCGTGTTCGGCGGATATAGTGTTGAAAGAAGAACCAGCGCAAATCGAACTCGTCTACGGCGGCGATAGGCTTCTGCCCCTGCTCTACCACGTACTCTACGAGCATTTCGGCGTTGAAGCAGTCCTGTTGCGCCATCCGCGTATCTAGCGCGAGCGTCTCTTCCAACCACAAAACAAAACCGTCTAGTAGGTCATAAGCCTCGTCCAGCAGGTCTTGCAGTCCCTCCGGCATCTCCGCGAACTGTTCGTCAAACTCATCCCAATCTTGTGACATATCTCAACCCTCCATCCTCTCCATGGGGCGAACACGCAGGTTCCCCCCTACAAAAACCTCTTGTGTCAGTCCCTGACTAAAGCCTTCCATACCGCGCCCGCCTACGCAGTCACCACCAGTAAATACAGAAGTGTAACCACCCCCATAAACGCAAGAAACCCGAACCCTGCGATTCTTTTGCTCTTTTCAGGGAAGAGCGCAAGCCACCCCATCGCGCTACAGAGCGCTATTGGGAGCATGGCGGGATAGAGGTAGCGCCCCTGCGTCTGAAAGTAGGTCAAGAGAAAGCCCGCGAAGGAGGCGGCTACAAGTGCAATGGTTGCGAAAAGCGTCCATAGCCCCATCAACTGCACCGCCGAGAACATCTCTTTCGCCTTGAAGTGTAGACGCGCCACCCCCGCCAACACCGCTAAAACCCATCCTGCAAAGATACCATAAAGCGCAGGATAGGGCAAAAACAGGGGCAAGCCCTTGCCTTTCGTCGCGGATTCAGGCGTGCCATATACCGCCCAGAAACTCTGAAACGTCCACTGCCCCACCAGCGAAAGATAGCCTCCCCACCCCTCCGCCTTCACGAAATCGGAGGCTTGCGCGGTTCCTGCGAACGCTTGTTTGAAGGAGTGTAGGGGCAGAAATTCGCCATATAAGAACCCGTTTCGCACGAACCAGCCTCCCGATATAAGAGAGGCTATTCCAAAACATATCAGGGCGTTTGTGAGTAGTTGGCGAGTCGCTTGTCCGTTTTTGCGGAGGAGGATGAGCGCGAACAGCGTAATGGGAATCAGTAGAAGCGCTGTCGCTTTGGTTAGCAGGGCAAGCCCAATGGCTACTCCTAAATAGACTGCGCGTTGCGCCGTAAAGCCTCCCCGATACGAGTAGATAAGGAGCAGAATAGCCCAACTAAACAGCGCTTCGGTAGGCGCGTCGTTACTGACGGCGGAGGTTATGGCGATATGGCTCGGCAGAAGCGCCGCGAAGCCCGTCGCGACAGCGGGCAGGAGAGGGTCGGTAGGGAAAAGCCTGCGCCCCGCCCGAAATATCAGCGCGAGCGCGAGCAAGCCAAACACGACTGATACGAACCGCAACGCCTTATCGCCAAGCGGAACGAACCGCGCCGCGACAAAATAGTAGAGTGGCGGCTGATGCCACTCGTACCCGATAGTGTTCCCTCTTACACTCTGTTCGGTAGGGTAGCGCCCCGCATGGAACTCCTTCGCAATAAAGACGTGCGCGGCTTCGTCCGGCGCGTTCTGTAGCCCTGTATACCCTGTAGGCGTGGTCAGCGCGTGAAACGTCGCGAAGCAGAGATACAGCGCCAGCAGTATCGGCAAGGCGAACCGCCACGCTCCCTCCAGAGGCGTAGGCTCCGGGTCGAGAGGAGAGAGGGGCGCGCCCGTCGCCGTTGTCGGGTCTTCTTTGTGGCTCACTACTGTCCTCCTACAACTTCCAGAACGACTACGCCGCGCTCCATGAAAACGGGGCGCAGGAGTTTACGCTTGAGCGCGTCTCCCAATATATACCGCCACGTACCGGGCTTAAATGTCCTGTCTGTGTACCAGCGTTGAAGCGCCTCCGCTTCGGCATGGCGCGGGGAGGGTAGTTCGGGGTCGCCTACGAAGGGCGCAAAGTTCATATTGATAAGAGCGTAGCGCATTTTATTCGTCTTAAACCACAGGGCGAGGTCGGTTCCGTCTTTCATCTCCGTCGTGTACGGGATATAACTGGAGTGTTCGCCATTGCCCCAAAGGTACGGGCGATTGAGGTAGAAGCCCCGCGTCTCCTCATACAAGATTACGCCCTCGTTCGGGCTACTATACTCATGCAGGTACTGAATGGCGGGGTAGGTCTCCATCTCCCGCCCTATCCTAGCGTCGCGCCCGTTACCGAGGTCTTGCAGAAGCGCGGGGAGGTTAAGGGCGGTAGGCATAACCCCCAACTCATTCGCCGCCCTGCCGCTTGCGGGAAGCGCGAAGAGGCTAACAAAGAGCAGTAGCGCCTGCCCGCCCAACGCTCCCATAACGATAACACGCTTCGCAAAAACAAACCGGGAGGCTTTCGGACTGCCGTCTTCTGGCGATACAACGCCATATTCGCAGAGGCGTAGGGCGACATAGCCGCACCCGGCAGCGAGGAGCGGCAGAAATGAGACGAGGTATCGGCTGACCTGCGCCACGAAGAACCACGCCAGTAGTTGTGAAACGCCTAACCCCATCGTCATTCGGACGGGGGCGGGAACGTTTCGCAAGCAGAGCAGAGCCATACCGAACGCCGCCCATAGCCCCCCGTAGAGCGCCATGAAAGTGAACTCGCCGGCGTTTGAGTACTTCTGCGCGTTAGAAAGCAGGTTGAAGGGGGTCATCAGCAGGTTGCGGGCAGTCTCGGAGGGCTTTTTCAGGCTATGCGCGTAGCCGAAACTCTGTTGCTCCGAATCGTAAGCCGCTCCCCTATCCGCGCTCCAGTGCTTACTCTGCGAAAAGACCTTGTACAGGTAAGGGTAGACCGGGTTTTTCATCACGACCCAGTTTTTGGCGTACCAAGGGGAGGCTATCGTCCCCGCCAACATAACAAAGAGCGCTATCTGCTTGAGGGGAACCTTCTTGAGAAG
>CAIJLM010000004.1 GCA_903821495.1 uncultured Chthonomonas sp.
AACTCTTACGAGCGTCTAGTGGTTGAAGACAACCACCGTCACGCCGTCGCCGCCCTCGCCCTCCACGCCCTGCCGGAAACTTGCGACGGAGGGGTGTTGACGCAGGTAGTCCTGCACAACGCGCCGCAACGCCCCCGTGCCGCGCCCATGAATGATACGCGCCTGCTGTAGCCCCGCCGCGAAAGCGTCGTCAATATACTTATCTAGTAGCGACTGCGCTTCGTCCGCCCGCATAGCGCGAAGCATCAGTTCCGGCGAGATATGGAGCGACTTCTGCATGGCGATGTCCCCTATCCCGCTCACCTCCGTCGTCGCCTTTTTCTTCTCGCGCTTCACTATCTCTGCGGTCTCCGCCTTATCCATAGGGCGCAGTTGATTGAGCGGTAGCGTAACGCGCATAATCCCCATCTGCAACATCACCGAGCCGTCACGCGGCTCTTCAAGAAGTTGCCCATCCATGTTCAAAGAGACGACGCGCACTCTGTCGCCCTTCTTGTAGATGTGACCAGCGGGCGCGGGCGGCGGTTCGGCGAGTGGAACAGGGTTCTGCTCTTCAAGGGAGCTATAGGTCTCTTTGCGGAGCGTTTCCAGTTTCCGACGCGCCGTAGTTCCCTTCTGCGCCCCTTTACTCACCTTCTGCAACTCTTTGAGGATGTTCTCCGCCTTCTCGTTAGCGCGACGCAGAACGAGCCGAGCCTCCTCTTCCGCGTTTTGCCGGACGGTGCGCTGAACTTCGGTTATCTGCTGAACGCGGGTCTCGTACTCGCGCTTGGCGACAGTCGCCTCATTTCGGGCGCGGTTCGCCTGAATTTCGGCGGTCTTCGCGGCTCTACGACTCTTTTCAATCTGTTGGAGCAGTTCGCCCGTCTCAATATCGCGGTGCGAGAGGTAGTCTCTCGCACCATTAACCAAGTCCTCGCGCAACCCCAATCTTCTTGCGATATAGAAGGCATTGGAGGAGCCGGGTACGCCAAGCATCACGCGGTACGTCGGCGATAGCGTCTCAAGGCTGAACTCAACAGAGGCGTTTTCGACTCCCGTATGCGAGTAGGCGTACTCTTTCAGTTCGCCATAGTGCGTCGTCGCAACGACTCGCGCCCCCTTCTGTTGTAGGTAGTCGAGGAGCGACTTCGCAAGCGCCGCGCCCTCTGCGGGGTCGGTTCCTGCACCCACTTCGTCCATCAGCACAAGGGCGTTGGTTCCGATAGTGTCCACAATTCGAACGATGTTCTTGAGGTGAGCGCTAAACGTAGAGAGGCTCTGCTGAATGTCCTGTTCGTCGCCAATATCGGCGTACACCTGGTCGAAGAGCGCGATTTCGCTATCTCCGGAGGCGGGTATCTGTAGCCCAGTGAGTATCATCAGCGTCAGTAGCCCGATAGTTTTGAGCGAGACCGTCTTACCGCCCGTGTTGGGGCCCGTTATCAGTAACGTGCTGAACTTCTCGCCCACCTCCACCTCTATCGGGATGACGTGCCCTGTAAGTAGCGGGTGACGCGCCTCGTACAGTTTCACTATCCCCTTGCGATTCAGTTTTGGCTCCGCCGCCTGCATCTCCTCCGCGAGTATCGCCTTCGCGTTGATAACGTCCAGATGTCCCAGTATCGAAATCATCCGTTGCAGTTCGGTGTAGTAGGAGCCGACTAGAGCGGTCAGTTCGCCAAGTATCCGCTCAACCTCCGCCGCCTCTTTAAGCAGGAGTTGCTTGAGTTCGTTGCCGAGTTCTACGGTCTGCGGCGGCTCGATAAATACGGTAGCGCCGGACTGGCTGGAGTCGTGGACAATCCCGCCAAAAGCCTTCGCATACTCCGCCTTTACGGGTATACAGTAGCGCCCTTCGCGTATCGTGACCACCGATTCCTGTATGTGCGTGCGGTGCTTTTCGTTTCCGAGAAGAGACTGTAGGCGGTCAGTCAGGCGGTTCTGCGTAATTTTTATCTGGCTACGTATGCGCCCTAGTTCGGGAGAAGCCGAGTCGCGAACCTCCGCGTTTTCGCTAATACACGCGCCAATTCGGCTCTCCACGATTTGCAGGATGGGGATGTTCGTCGCCATCTCCGCGAGTAACGGAACGTGTTCATGCCGATTGAGGATGTACATTCGCACGCTTCGCCCGGCTTCGGTGGAGTACATCACCTTGAGCAGGTCGTGCGGCGAGATTCGCATCTCCACGCGCCCCTGCTCAAGCGCGGTGCGAATGTCGTGTATCCCGCCGAGCGGCAAACCGCTCTCGTGGTCGCGCAGGTAACGCCCCTCTTTGGTCTCCTGCAACCGCCGAACGACGGTCTCAGGGTACGGAAGCGGCTCCAACTGACTCGCGAACTCGCGCCCCACGCCGTTGCTAGTGTGCGCCACGAGCTTATCGAGGACTTTCTTATATTCTAAAACTTGTAATGAGTGCGTATCCATCGCTATTTTCCAATCTCAAGGAGAGCGTATCGTCTCTTCAATTCTACCTCTTCCCTATCGTTACAGAACGCTTTTCTGATAAAGAAAAGCCCCTATCCACTTGTGACAGTGAATAGGGCTTGCTTTGCTAGCATAAGTTCGGGGTAAACTGCGCCTCAAGCCTCGCTAGTAAGAGTTTACGCTTTTGGGAATGAACCGCGAAATGGGGATGCGAAGAGCCGCAACCCCGCACTCTTACTAGGAGAGGTGAATTCGTAGGAGGTCGAAGAGACGCTCTGGTTGCTGTTTCCCAATGACATCAGGGGCGATACAGGTTAAGTGAATAGGTATTCGCATGGAGACATCCTCTTCTGCAAACTGACCAAGCCATGCAAAATCGGGGTGGCTCTCTGGGAGATAGTGGCATCGCACCTGCTCAAAGCCGTTCAGGGTTCCGGGGTCGAGCTGTATTCGCAGATAGTTGCGTCCGCTTCTAACGTCTATAACGGGGCAGGCATCGTAGAGATACCAGTGACGTTGCCCCGCGTAAGAGTCCGCCTGCCGCCACATCTCCGCGTTGACATGGCGTTGAACGCCAGAGTACGTCATCCAGAGCAGAAACAGGCAGAACCCTCCGCCTAGCAAAACCCCGGCGCTATCCCCAAACTCCGATGTGTTCCTCATCGCCCAAAGCATAGCCGCGCACCCCAACAAGCCCGCCATCATCATAATGAGGCTGGAGTGGTGGGTTCGCCTTTCGGTGAGTTCCATTCGGACAAACATACTGGTATAACCTTTCCGCAAACTAGCCCTCTTTGGGGGCTTTAAAAACTCTCATTCCAAACATACCTCAAATACAAGGCTCTTGTCGCTACCTAGTTGGTAAATTTTAATCTTGGGGGGCAAACAGGTATCTTTGCTTGTTAAAAACGGGGATGTAGTGTGGAATAGCGCCGCCCATACAGGTCGCGCCTCCAACGGCAAAAAGGCAGGTACGACGCTGTACCTGCCTTGTCCGCATATCCACTAAAGAGACGTTATTCTTCGCAGCGCAACGTTGGGGTCTGCTTGACCTATGCTTCCGCCTCCATCATCGCCGGAGAGATGAGTCCCAGCCGCGTGGCGCGTCGAAACGCCTGCACACGGTTAGAGACCTGTAGCTTGTCGTAGATGTTCGCAAGATGGAAATCCACCGTTCTCTTGCTCACATAGAGCATATCTGCAACCTCTTTGCTAGAGTGCCCTTCAATCACGAGGGTTAACACCTCCACCTCGCGCTTGGTTAAAGTTACGCCGCCCGCGTTTATCGCAGGACTATTATCAAAATTCACATCGCCTACCATAGTTCACTTCCTCCTTCAAATCTTGCAACCCCATGTTTGTTCGCTGTCCCTTATATTTTGCCAAAGAACGCGATTATTGTCTGTGAAGTTTTTCCATACTCTCCTGTTAAATCTGCCATGCTCCCTGCTAAAAATGGCGGGAAATGGCATAAACACGTACTTCTAGCAGTCTCTGGAGGGTCTTCTGGACACGATTGTGGAAAATATCACAGCGGGGATTTACAAGAAAAAAGCGAAGAAAGACGGGAAGGGGAGGCTACTCCACCCCTCCCCGCTTTTTGAGGTCGTCCGCCATGTTGGCGTTATGGCTCTGATTGGCGACGCGAAGGGGCGTGCGGCTCTGCTTATCACGAAGGTTTAGCGTCGCCCCCCTCTCCAAGAGGTAGTCCGCTACGTCCTGATGTCCTTTTTGCGCGGCTTTGTGCAGAGGAGACATTCCCTCTTTGTCGGGCGCGTTTACATCGGCGCCCTTTGCGACAAGAACCCGAACGACAGGCAGAACTCCCATAAACGCCGCTCGGTGCAGAGGAGTGGTTCCGAAGTTGTCTTTAGCCTTTATGTCGGCTCCCTTCGCAAGAAGATAGCCCACCACGTCGGGGCTACCGCCCTGCGCCGCGACATGAAGGGGCGGCATACCGTCGTTGTCACGCGCCTGAATGTTAGCGCCCTTCGCGAGAAGCGCGGCGATAACCTCTCCCTTCCGCTCGTAGGCGGCGCGGTGAAGCGGAGTGGTTCCGAACTTGTCGGCTCTATTGACGTTAGCCCCTTTCTCCAGCAGAAGGGTCGCCGCGCCTACATTTCCGTACTGCGCCGCGATGTGGAGCGGGGTCGCGCCGATACCATCGGGCGTATCCACCTTCACCCCTTTTTGCAAAAGCAGGTCGATACTGTCTTCCGAACCGCCCTGCGCGGCGGCGTGCAGAACGGTGCGTCCGCTCTTGTCCACAGCGGCGAGGTTCGCGCCTTTTTCGATAAGAAGCCTCACTACCGGAATACTGCCGTTAAACGCGGCGTTATGGAGCGGAGTCAACCCCTCTTTCGTCGCCACGTTGGTATCCGCGCCCTTCGCAAGCAGGCGCTCAACAATCGGCAAAAAGCCCTTGTTCGTAGCGATATGAAGCGGAGTCCAGCCGTTGTGGTCTTGTGTATTGACCTCTGCGCCCATCTCTAGTAGCGTCTCTACAAGGTTGACATCCCCCGAAAGCGTGGCGATATGGAGAGGCTGTTGCAGAACGGCGTTTCTCTCCGAAAGAAGCGTCTTTCGCGCCGAAATCGCAGAGCGAACCTGCTCCACGTTACCAGACTGCACCAGAGCGAATATGTCCGTCTCTTCGGCGGGGCGCTTGAACAGAGTCACCCCCAACCCCACAGCGATAAAGAGCAGTAGCGCAATACCAATGGCGACTTTTTTCATTTTAGGCGATGACCAAGCCCGCGTCTACCACGATGACCTGACCGGTGATACTCGTGTTTTTCGCCAGCATAACAAACGCGCCCGCTACATCGGGAACGTCTGTGTGCTTTTTGAGCAGGGCGTTCTGGCTTGAAGAGGCTAAACGCTCCTCTGTAAAGCCCGCCACCCAGCGCGTCATCAGAAGTCCGGGCGCTACGGTATTAACGCGCACATCGGGGGCTAGGGCTACCGCAAGGCACTTGGTGAGGTGTATCAGCGCCGCTTTCGATACGCAGTAGGGAAGACTGCTTCCCGCCAACCCAATCCCCGCAATGGAACTTGTGGTGATTATCTGCCCTTTCGTCGCTTTCAGGTGCGGCGCGGCGGCGCGAGAGAGGTAGAACGCGCTTCGCGTGTTCACCTCGAATATATCGTCCCACGCCTCTTCCGTCACCGCGTCGAGGTCGGGAAACGCAATAAAGCGGGTGGTTCCTGCGTTGTGTATGAGCAAATCTAGCCGCCCGAAATGCGCGACGCACTCCTGAACGTGCCGATTACAGTCCGCAAGATGATGGAGGTCAGCCTGAAACGCCTTCGCAGAGCCTCCCTTAGCGATGATGGCTTGCACGGTCTCTTCCGCTTCCGCTACCGAACGCGAGTACCCGACTCCTATCTGCATCCCCTCTTCTGCGAGCTGTAGCGCGACTTCGCGCCCTAGCCCCGTGCCGCCGCCAGTTATGAGCGCGACGTTGCCTGTGAGTTCCAAAATAGCCCCCTCCTTTGAAAACGAAAATTACTGTTGATATTCTACCCGCCTTGTAACCACTAAGGCTCCCCCTATTTTTGCCCCAACCCCCGTCCCCTTCCCGAAATGGATATGGGCGCCTCCGACAGAGTTGGAGTTATGCTATCTAGGTTTAGGTTCAAAAGTCTAGCGTTCAACCGCCTCCGTTATCGCATTAGCGGCAGTGGTTCCCCCTTCCCGTTTCGGGTTAGGGGGTTAGGTCGCCCTAGCCTACTTCACGATGTTGAAAAACCCCTTCGCTTTCGGGTTTACCTTGTCAGGGCAGTCTGGGCAGGGCTTTTGCGGGTCGTCGCTAACCTTCATCGGGCTGACCTCCTCTGGCTTAAACCTCTTGGCGTGACCATCGAAAAACACATAGTTTCCCTCCCCCTTATGACGCATAGACTGCGCGTGGTCGCTGTGCGTTGTGTAGAGGTTCGCGCCAATGACCGCGCCGCCTATCTCGGTGTTGTTCCAGATGTTCGTTCCGTCGTTGCTATCCCCTTCGCGCAATAGAACTACTGTTTCGGGGTGAGGAACCTTTGAGAAGGGTAGCCCTTCGCCGGAGGTCTTCCCATGCACAGCGTCTACAGTCTCGCCCGTCAAATAGAAGTTCATCTGGTAGCTAGAAGCGTTGGCAGGACATTGAGAGCCATTTGTGTTGAGAGTCTGAGCGTCAAAAACAGTCTTATCTTCTGGGCAACGCCACAACGAATCATTTTTGGCGTAGGGGCGCACTAAAGCAAGGGCGCTGTCCCCTTCTAGCCGATTGAATTTTGAGACTACGCGAGACGCTCCTTCGGCGGCGTTGTTGATAACGCGGGGAGCGCGCTCGTCGTAGTCCTGAAGGTACATCATAAAGGCTGTTCCGAGTTGCTTCTCGTTGGACAGACACGTGACTGTAGGCGCGGCATGTCGATTGTTCTCAGTATATGGCAATTGCGTCAAAAGCCACCAGGCTCCAAGAACAAACAGCGTACAAACCAGTCCCACGGCGCGGAGTAGCCGTTGCCAATTTCGCTCAATATCGGTCTGCACTCCTCAGTCCTCCCGGAAAACGTGCTTAACGGCGCTAGAGTAGATTACCGCCTATCCCGCACCGGAAAATCCGTCGCCCGCGCATACAAGTCCGCCCACTCCGCCGAGCCGTCGTCCTTCCACGTCTCCATACGCACGCCCCGCTCCTGCACCGGCTGATTCCCCGCCCAACAGTCGTCCCAAACCTGCTTCATATCACGGTAATGCACCACCCTGCCCCCCTCCCACACAACGGAGAGGATAGCGCGGGGACGCGGATACTCATGCGGAGGAGCCATCTTAAAGCGCGTCAACGCCGATTCGTCTATCTCCACGCCGAGACCGGGAGCCTCTGGAACTCGCGCAAAGCCCCCCGTTATCGTAAGGGGGTCTACAAGGAGGTCGTCGGAGTAGTTGTTCATACAGTTGACGGAGGGCCACTGCGCGAACGGCAACACCGCCCCCAGATGCACCGAGAACGTCGTAGTAATCCCCGTACCCACCAGTTGGAGCCAAAACGGCTTCTCAAACGCGCCAGCAAGGGTTGCCTGCCGCAGAACGCTCGCCGCGCCTCCGCCCACCACAAAGCCGTCGCAGACCTCATCGCGCACCACTGTCGGGAAAGGCGGGTCACCGAAGTGGAGGGCTATCGGGCGCGTCGTCTTTTGACGTAACAGCCTCTGCCCCTCCACATCCCTCTGCATGATAGGCGACTCGTAGATAGCGACTCTCTCCTCCTTGTCCAGTTCTGTAAGGACAGGCGCGGCGTTTCCCGCATTCAAGAGCATATTGTTCCAGTCGAGGTCGAGGCGGAAGTGGCGGGGCGTAACCGCGCTTATCGCCGCTACCTGCTCGTACACATCCCACCAAGGACGCGCCTTGATTTTATACGAGGTGTAGCCCTTCGCCAGCGCCTCCTGCGCCTCCGCCGCGAAATCTTCCGGCGACATATCTATATTCCACCACGATATAGGACACCACTCGCGCACTTTCGGCAGGTTGAAAAGGCGATAGGCGGGAACTCCGAGGGCTTTTCCCACGAGGTCATAAATCGCCATCTGCAAGCCCGCGCCCAGCGAATCGTCGCCAAGAAACTCGGCGGGATTACGCCCCTTCACACGCTCAATAGCGCTGTCGGGAACCCGACTCCATGTGTAGTGAAGTATGGTTTCGCCATACCCCACAAGGTCGGGAACATCTGTCGTAATGCGAATCACTTCGCTAATACGCCACTGCCATATTTCGCGGGCGTTGCCTATTTCGCAACGCGGCGTAAACGGCACATCTACAACGATGCGCTCCACATCTACTATCTTGACTCCGGTGTGCATAGTTCTCTCTCCTCTGTTCTCAGTAGACAACCCGCGTTTTAGCCCGATTCCATTTTTGACCTAGCGTTACATTTATCGCTAAATAGGGTGAATTGAGGCTTGGAACGCGGGTTTCACGCACGTGGATGCCCTGTTACCTAACGTTTTATCGCGGCTTTGATGGCTTCTCGCGTCCCTTTCAGGCACTCCTCAATGTAGGGCATGGGCGCGTCTTCATGCTCCTCGTACTCGATGGAGAGAATACCCTTGAACTGATTCGCGTTGAGCGTTTTCAGCAGTTCCACGGTTTTCATGCTACCCTTGCCAATCTCCGTGAACTCTTTTCCGCCGTTCGCAAGGTCTTTCACATCTTTGAGATGCACTCCATAGACGCGCTTTCCAAAGCGAGAGGCGGCGGAGGCGGGGTCTTCATTCGAGCGAAGGTAGTGCCCCGTATCGATGCACGCGCCGATTCTATCGTCCGCCGTCTGGAGGGCTTTCTCCTCTTTAGAGATAAGGTCGTAGAGGTTATCGCCCGGTCCATGGTTATGGATGGCGAGGTTTATCTTGTACTCCTCCACCAACTGATTCAACAGCGCAAACGAATCGGGGGTTGGGTAGGCGGAGAGTATCTTGATACCCATGAGCCGTGCAAACTCGAACTTATACCGCGCATCCTCTTCGTTCGTACTAAAATCTACCACGCCGTAGGTCACAAGGTTGATGTTGTACTTGTTGAGGAGTTTTTTGTACTCGCGAATTATCACGGGGTCGTGCGTCATTCGGAAGTGACCGGGGAACGCCTCCCAGTACTTCAAGCCGAGTTTCTGCGTCATTTTGAGGGCTTCGTCGGTCTTGAAGGCGCGTAGCGAGTAGGACTGTATGCCCATTCGGAAGGGCCCATAGTCGTTGTTATCAGCGAGGGCAAAGGCGCTTCCGCTAGAGGCGAGAGTTGCGCCCGCCACGCCTAGAGCGGCGCTTTGTAGGAAGGCGCGGCGCGTGAATTTCGATGTCATATTGAGAATCCTTTCTTGTATGCAAGGGTTAATGTGGTAAATCTAGGTAGTCGCGGGTTCGAGCGTCCGCTTTAGTTCCCGCCAAAACTCGCGAAAATGAGGGCATTTCGCCGCCACGTTGTCGGGGTTTATTTGCAAGAGCAGGTCGGGCGTATCTTTTCCTTTAGAGTATCTTATGTCGCACTTTGTGTTAATGCTATCCTGCAAGAGTACACTTATCTTTGCGCTTTGTCCGTTTTCGTCTCTGCACGGAAAATCTTCCGGCTGTTCTACTTGTACTCCTCGCTGTTCCAGCAGTCGCCTCGCCTCCAATCCGCATATCGAAAACCTATTGCCAATCGTATTGTCCCAATCAGCGATAAGCCAAGCCTCCACTTCTGGAGCCGCAAGTCCGATTATCACTGTTGGGACGGTGTATTGCGGAGGTATTTTCTTTGCGACGCTTGCGAACAACTCCTTCCGCTTTTCCGCATCATAGCAGTCGAGGTCATCAATAATAAGCATCACGTCAGCGGAGCCATCCCACTTCCTTAGCTCTTCAGTAAGAGACTTAGCAAAACTATCCCCTGAATGCCCCGCATATTGCGGGTATGGATTCTTGGGTGTACGAGGTGGACTATTTGGTCTAGGGGGACGATCCCTCTCCGTTTTAAGATAGGGAGTTTTCAACACAAATTCCGTTTCCAAAAAATGTCGCGTAAGAAAGTCACCTAAAACCGCCTCAGTTGGTACCCCGCCCGCGTAAATCCAAACTAACATTACCAACCTCCTATAGAGGGGTCGCCTACACGATAGAGGTCGCCTAATTGCCAGCCCTCTTCGAGTTTGGGCTTTAGCCACTCTTCCTTGAGAGGCTTGACCAAATTGGAGGTCAGATTGTCGGGGTCGGTATTGAAGACATAGACCGATTCGCGCTCCTCCGTAAAATAGTCTAACAAGTCTGCGCTGTGTGTCGAGAGGATGACCTGCGTTTTGCGCGAAGCCCGCGTAATCCAACCTGCGAGAATGCGAAGCCATTTTGGATGAATTCCCATCTCAGGCTCGTCTAGCACAATTAGCGAGGCGGGCTTAGGCGAAAGTAGGATAGCCGCCCAACAGAGCATTCGGATGGTTCCGTCGCTCATCTCGTCAAGATAGAACGGTTTGTTGTTATCGCTAACGTGCCACTCTAACGTAAGTGAGGTTCTTCCAACGGGAACGGCTCTCAGCCTTCGAGTTCTAGGGAACAGTTGTGTCATCGCCTCTTGCAGTTCGTCCTCGAAATCTAGAGATTCTTGGCATAAATTGTATAAAACCAGCGCGAGATTATCACCTGATTCCGATAAAGTATCGTCGCTCATACCGAACTTAGGAGTCGCCTTCTTAATGCCACTCGAAGGCATATCCGAAGCGTTGTAGAAACTCCACTTATCCACAAAGCCCATGATATGCCGGCGTTCTTCATAGTAGGGTATATCGTTCGATGGTATAGCTACACTCTCTAAAGCGATTCTCAGGTAGTGAAATGCTAGAATATCCATTGGAATACCACTAACCGCCTCTGATCGCAGTGTTTGCTTGAGGCTGTCGGCATAAACTGAGAGGCTAATACTGGAAGGATGCTCCGAGTCTAGGTCTGATTGGTAATAAGGTATCAGGCTTGAAACGAAATCTTTTGAATTACCCAACAGTCTTTCATTCCATATCCAAAACGAATCGGGAAACCTTGCGTTA
>CAIJLM010000005.1 GCA_903821495.1 uncultured Chthonomonas sp.
CCAGCTCTAGTCCGGCAATCTGCGCCCACCCGCCTATAACCGCCTCAGTCACTACTACCCCTTTCGCGGAGGAGGGCAGGCGACGCTCAATACGGTCTAGCGGCATCAGGTCGCGAACGGCGAACTCAAACTCCTTCTGCTTGGCGGCTTTCGCGGTGTCGCCGCCGAGAGCCTGCGCCTCTGCGACAAATGCGATAACGACAGGCTTGCCGCCGCGCAAAATGTTGAGCGTCGCCCTCTTTCCTATGGGCAAATCCTCAATGAGCCGCCGCAAGTCTTCTGCATCTTGTGGGCGGAACGAGTTGATGGGGTCGTTGTTGAGGCGCGTGATGATGTCGCCGACAAGTAGCCCCGCCTTTGCGACAGCCGTGCCGGGATAGATTTCCGTTACGCGTAGACCGCGCACGCTGGGCATTTTCAGCCCTTTGGAGACTTCGGCGGTCATCACCTGAGTTCGCACGCCTAGCCACGCTTTGGGAAGTTCTGTGTTTTCGGGAGGGGGCGCGTCTTCTGGTATTTTGGCGGCGCTAACCATCTCCTCGCGGCGGCGGCGAAACCCGATAACGAAGTCGTCGTGCTTCACGTTAGCGAGGGCGGCGCGAACATCGCTCAGGCTATTCACCCTCTTGTCTCCGATGGAGAGTATCACATCGCCTTGCGTTATCGCGGGTTTCGCGCCTTCAAGCGGATAGCCGGAGCGCACCCCTGTCACCATAACGCCCTGCGTATCGGGCAGTCTTCGCGCTCGCGCCATAGCGTCCGTAATGCCCTGTAGCGTCGCGCCAATCTGACGCACCTCTTCCTCCACTCCCAGCGTTTTCGCCATGAGAGCGGCTGTCACAGACACCTCACGCTCTTCGCCTTTCCGCAGGAGCTTTACGCTGACCGTTGAACCTACCGCTAAATTTGCGACGCGCTGATAGAATATCGGAACCTCCTCGAAGAAGCGGGTGTTCGCGGGCTTGCCGTTCACCTCTAAAATCACGTCTCCCGCCTGTATCCCCCCCGCCTCCGCAGGCGACTTGGGAACGACAGAGGCGACAAGAGACCCGGTTGTACGCCCCATTTTGCTTACGGGAAGGACGGTCACGCCAATCCAACCCCGTGTTATACTCCCCTTCTCTATCGCGTCTTTCAGGACTTTTGCGGCGATGTTAGAGGGTATCGCGAAACCAATTCCGCCTCCACCCAATTCGTTTATCCCTATCACTTCGGCTTTGACGCTCACGAGAGGACCCCCAGAGTTACCTGGTAGAATGAGCGCGTCGTGCTGTATCCAGCGCGTAAAGACTCCCGTCTTCTCGCCCTCCTCTAGCTCCTGCTCTTGAATCTGCGTGCCTGTGAAATCGGTGAATACTCGCTTCGTGTTCGAGACGATACCGAGCGTCATGGAGGAGGAGAGTAGTAGCGGGTTGCCCATAGACATCACCGTGTCGCCTACCTGCACCGCATCGGAATCGCCTAGGTTTGCGTAGGGTAACGGCGCTTTCGGGTCGTCGCGCTTTTCTAGGGCGAGTTTTAGCACAGAAAGGTCGGTAAGCGGGTCGTGAAGCACGACGTTCGCCTCAATCGCCTCTCCGGTAATGAGGGTGCAGACGATGCGCGTGGTGTTTCCTGCGACGTGGAAGTTCGTCAGCACGTACCCCTCTCTATTTACGATAACGCCGCTACCGCCCGCAGGAGCGCGTTGTGTGCGTCCGCCATTAAAGAAGCGCGCGACAACAGAGATATTGACGAGAGCCGGATAGACCTTTTGCCGCGCTAGCTCGACTTCCGCTTTTGCGCTCTCTGTTGTCGGCATTTGCCCCAAAACAGGAGTCCCCAATAAGAACAGAGTTCCTACTAATCCTAAACGCCGCCCTAAGCGAGGTAACATTGATTTACTACTTTCCTTTCCACACTCGACTGTAGCCCATTTTCGTATGGGGATAGATAACCTTGACCTTTACGAGTTAAAATACGAGTGACAACACTCGACTCAACTCGGAGGCGACCTATTCAACTCTTCCATAGAGATTATACAACATCGAACAAAAAGAAGCCAGAACGCCTGTCGGAGTAAGAGTTCACTCTTTTGGGAATGAACCGCGAAATGGGGATGCGAAATGCGATTCTACCGCGAAAAACGCGAAAAGGCGCGAAAACAATGCACACTGCAAACCATCCTAGAAG
>CAIJLM010000006.1 GCA_903821495.1 uncultured Chthonomonas sp.
CGCTACAGGGATACTTTCGCCCTCCAGTCGCCGCTTGCGTCTTTTATAACACAAGCATAGGATATACCGCCTTTCTACCAAAGGTATACGACACCTTCGAGTATACTTCCTTCCTATTTATTTTTCTTTTGTAAATTATTTTGAGATAGACTTTTGAAGGCTCATCACTCACCTCGTATACAGCGTTCACAATGCCCCAGTCGCCCAATACGAATTTCACAAAAACGGACTGCGCTACTACTGACTAGCGCGAAGTTGGTCTAAAAAGTCCGCGCTCTTAATCGCTCGTTCGGCGCGAAGTTTGATATACCACCGAAGCGCTCTGCCGACCTCTTGCATCGCTTTTCGGGAGGGATGTAGCGCCAATAGCGCCTCTCCGTCTAGTTCGGGAAGCGACTGCAACACTCCTAGCGCCTCCGCCGTAAGCGATACGCTGTCCTCCGCTCCATATCTATCGCTCGAACACAGCGCGCCCCCCAAACTAGGGCTAAATCCGACCTGCCCCCGCGTTATCTCCCTTCCGCACTTCACGCACGAATCGCATATAGGCGAGTAGCCCTGCTCGGCAAGCAGGCGCAACTCGTAGGCGTGGGTAATGACATCGGGGTCTGCCTCGGTCTCTTGCAGTAGGCGAAGCGCGGCAGTGGAGAGTTGAAAGAGAGTCTCTGCGTTCACAGGGTCGCGCTCCATGGTGAAGCGGTCTAGCAGTTCGCAGAAGTAGGTGGCGCGGGCGAGGCGTTCTAGGTCGTAGCGGAGGGGGGTGTAGGCTTGCACAATTTCGCACTGCGAGAGAATATCCAGAGACCTGCCGGTAGCAAGGAGGGCGCGAAACACGGTAAATATCTCGGTAGCGCCCGAAAACTTACTCGTGGGCTTTCGCGCCCCCTTTGCAACGGCGGATATTTTGCCTAGTTCCGACGTATAGAGCGTCAGAATACGGTCATTTTCGGCAAGGTTATTACGATGTATCACAAGCGCGGTGGCGGTGTAGCTCGGCATTATTCTTATGAACTCGAGAGAGGTTATTCGACCTGAGCGGCAGGCGGTTCGCCTGTAGGGTGGTGAACTTCGGGCGCTAGGACGGCGGAAGGTTCGCTAGCGGCGCGATATTCAGGCGCGTGCATGGCGGACTGCTCGCTTGTAACGCGATGACCATCCGTCAGCGGACTGTTCTCGTCGTAGAGTTGCTTGAAAAAGGCGCGGGCGGTGTGTCCATCCTGCCCCAAAACGGCTACCAGTTCCCATCCGTGTTCGCCCTCTGCGTTCAGTTTTGTGTCGCTCAACGACAGTTCGCGGATAACAATCGTCTTGTAAACCCATCTTTGCATTTTCTCAAACTCCTTCCCAAGTCCCCGATAGCGTTATCGGAGTCGCCCCGACTCTGGGGCAGTAGTTGGCGAAGCGCCAGAGGCTCTTTCGGGGTCGCCGACCCGGAAAGAGGTCACTTTTACGTTGTTCAAGGAGGAGGGAGCGAAGGGAGCGTCACTGCTCAAAGTTCGCGCCGTATCGAGTAAAACTGCGCTCCAAGCCCGCAAGGGCGAAACGGATGGAGTTCTGTAGCATCTTCCGCTCGCTGATAGGATGTAGCGGATTGAGGTTTGATTGGCGTAGCGACATCATCGAATCTGAGCGGTCTTTCCACAAAATCGCGCCGTCTCTCACACGCACTAGCACGCCAAAGGCGACGGCTCTCGCTTGAAAGACAACGCCGTTCTCAAGTTCGCCATCGCCTCTGGTAACGGAAGGCTGTACGCCTTCAATAGCGTTTGGTATGGCTCCATAGCCTTCAAGGTCGGTGATATGCGCGAGAAGGAGGTAGTCCGCGTCAATCGCTTTAATGAGTTCGGTATTTGGATGTTCGCTATCTACCCATAGTTTCGTCGCGTTTTCCCCAAGTTCCTGCAATCTTCTTTTAACTACTCTCGGTTCCAAAAAAGAATCGGCAAAAAGCGAGGAAATTCGCACCGAAAACATTTCCGAAACGTCGGCGGGTAGCGTAGTGATGTCGTTAATAAGGGTTTTTCTGCCATTCAGCGCGAAGAGTAGCCTGTCGGCGGCGGGGCGCGACACAACAGGCGCGAGCGCAAAACGAACATTTGGGAGGAGAAAGGGTGGCAGTTCGCGCCACTGTAGCGTGTGTAGAGCGCGTTTCGCGGCATTCTCGGCGCTTTCGGCGACCATCTGAGGGAGGGGCTTGTTATACTCTCCTAAGAGGACGCTACGCGAGGTGACAGAGGTTCCCGTTACAGGGAAACGCGATTCGTTAAAGGGGTTCTCTCCGCCGAAGGTGAAGGTAGGAGCGAGGACCTCCGCCCTAAACACCACAACGCGCTCCTGCCTGTCTCGCACCTCCACCGAGCAGTGCGATGTGAGGATAAGCAGTTCGCAATCGAGCGCGTCCGCCATTTTGTGCAGGGTCGTCGGATTGAGGTCTTCCGCGCCCTCCGCTCCCGCTTTTGCCAACTGCTTCTGTAAATCCTCTTGCGGCGGCGCTCCCGCTTTCAGCCGCTCTTGCGCCAACGAGCGCAATTTTGAAACAAAAACGGTCTCGCCGAGCATACGAAGTTGAGCGTCCGAATAGGGGCGTTGGAGGCTCGTGGGCTTCGCGCCAGACTGTAGCCTATCGAATTTTGAGCGATTTTCTTTCGGCGGCGCGACTTTCGGGCGACGTTTGCCCGTATCTGTTAGAGAGCGTAGCCCCGCCTCCATTTCGAGGACGCGGGGGTCTACGCGACTCAATTCGCGGGGCGAAATGACGGCGACGCGCTTCACAGAGGGTAGTTTATCAAGAACGACACTCAGTGAGGCTCGCTGTTGTGTAATGCCCCCTTCTGGCAGTCTAAGGAGGCAAAAGTAAGTAAAAAAGAGTAAAATATGCCTCATGTGCTAAACAAAACCTTCTGAAAGCTATTGACAATACCTGAAGTCTTTTTGTATACTCTAGCGTGTTTGAATAGATACATATCCATCTCTCGTGTTTGCTCCCCGCCCTATTCGGAGCAAGATGTACGTTGACTAGGCGTGTTCACTATAGACAACCGGAGCCTTGTGTCTGAACTCGCCGGTACAACGACCGCAGTTGCCGCCTCATTGGGATGCTCTCTTATTCCTGAAAGAGAGCGGCAAACTAACAGCAAGAAAGGAGGAGAACGCGGGAACTCTCAGACGCTTTTGCGCGTTGCGCTAGAAGCGTCTTGGCGGGCTACGCTTTGCCTATAGCCACGCCATAACCGCGTTATACCACGTATGGAGTTTGAATCAAGAGATTTGCTAACCGTTGAGCAAGCCGCTCAATACCTTCAGGTGAGTCAATCGAGCATTCGTTCCTATATTCGACAAGGGCGGCTCTCCGCCTTCCGAATCGCCGGGAAACGAAAAGTCCTCATCGCTCGCTCCGCCCTCCTCGACCTGCTGGAACCCGCGCGCCCTGACGATGTGGCTGATTACGTTACCCTAGATGATGAGTAGTGTACCTTATGGGTGAACAGTTAGCTGAAATATGGCGTTTTCGCGACCTTCTGAAAATGCTGGTCTCGCGGGAAATCAAGCTACGTTATAAGAAATCCGCGTTCGGGTTTCTCTGGTCTATTGTACCTGTTTGCCTACAGGTCGTCGTTTTCACTTTTTTCGTGAAGATTTTCAGCGACCAGATAAAGAACTATTCCGCCTACTGTCTCTGCGGTCTCCTGCCCTGGACTTTCTTCAGCACGGCGCTTCTAGATAGCGGGAACACCCTGCTTGTCAACTCTCCCATTCTGAAGAAAGTCTATTTGCCGCGAGAGGTGTTTCCTCTCACCTGCGCGATTAGCAACTTCATTCACTTTTTGATGGGGTGGATGGTCTACTTTAGCGTATTTTTCGTCATATTGCGCTTCGTTCCTGGAATGGGCATTCCCGTTCTCAAAACGATTGTCTTCTTCCCGCTCATCACTCTGGTTCTGCTTCTGCTCGTGATTGGCGTGTCGCTCTGGATGTCTATTCTGAGCCTCTTCTACGACGACGTGCGCTTCATCGTGTTGACCTTTATGAACCTGCTGATGTTTGTGCTTCCTGTGTTAATTCCCGCCGACATTATCCGCAACCGAAGCGTCTTCAAGGCGCACGAGTGGCTCTTCCAAATCTATATGCTGAACCCTGTCACCGCTGTTATCGAAGCGTATCGCAAAACGCTTCTGGAACCGCTCCCGGACAAGATGTTCGAAAACGCGGGCACAGCTCTCCCGATGAACTGGCTTACGTTTGGCGGGGCTACCCTCATCACGATTGTTATTCTCGTTTCGGGGCTTGCCTACTTTAACTACCGGAAGTGGGAGATAGTGGAGCGCCTGTAGGGAGAGGCTTTACCCTCTCACGGATGAATGTTCGTCCACAAATCAGCGAGAGCGAATCGGCTCAGGTGACCAACGTTCACTGTAGCGATAACAAATTCGGAAGACGCTAGCCCCATGTCTAACGCTTGAGCCGCGATGAGAACATCGGCATCTAACTCTTTAGGGTCAGCGGTTGTATTCCCTGAATTACGGACTTGCGCCCACAGGGTTGCGCCAAGACGGAGCGCCGAATCCGTTAGCGGAATGTAACGCCCAGGATAAGCGTAGTTCCACCCATCCAATGCAGATATACTCTTGCTTTTGCCAGCGCGTATCAGTTCGCGCCGCACTTCGTAGTCCGCAATGGCAGGGACGAACAACCGATGTCCGGCTGTCATCATATCTACCGCCCAGTTTAGACAGGCGACTGAGATTGCCGGGCGGTTTGGGTTTGTGATAAGACCAAGCGGTCCCGTGTCAAGAAAGACGCTTAACCTCATTCCGCCTCAGGGTAGATAAGTCTTGCCCCCGCCTCTTTTCTCGGTAGGTTGATGTTACGCTGAAACTCGCGGAGTTCTTCCTCTGCGGCGCGAATCTCTTCCGCGTCGACAGGAGCCTCCGCTATCCACGATTTAAGAAGTGCGATAGAAGCGGCGGCAAGCGGGTCGCCAATTGCGTTCTCTTGAACGGGTTCCGCGTCCTCCGCTACCTCAACAATTCGATACCGTCTTCTACTTTGTAGTTTCCCTAAAACTCCCGCCAACTGCTCTGGCGTTCCCTCGAATGCGAGTGTTTCCATCGTGTTTTACCTCCAGCGTTTCCTTGTTGTAATAGCGCGAGACCGCCCCGTATAAGTAGCGCTACAAGGAGATAACTACTGACACGCCATTGTAGCAACTCACCTACGGGTTGAATCATTACGGCGCTAACGAATACATCTCTATCAGGTAGCCGTCTGGGTCGCGGAAGAAGAGTTGTATGGGCCCATCCGGACGCGGCGCAGGTCCCTTAAACTCCGTAACTCCCTTCGTTTCCAGATAGGCTTTCGCTTCGTAAACGTCGTCTACTAGCAAGGCGAAGTGATGATGCCCTCTGGCGGCAGACTCTAGCGTCTCATCGTAGATAAGATGGAGTTCCTGTTTTCCAAAGGCGAACCACGCACCCGGAAAGTTGAAGGCGGGGCGCGGCAGTTGCGGCAAACCGATGACGTTCTTATAGAACTCTATCGAACGCTCAAGGTCTCGAACGTGAAGGGCGACGTGGTTCAGTTCGTGTATGCGGATACCCATTTTGAAAAGTCCTTTCAACAGCGTATAGTCTCACTACCTCCTATTTCTACATAGTAAACGAAAAAGCCTCCTGAAATCCGCCAACTCAAGCAGGAATCCCCCCTCTCTTTCCCGCAAAGACCAACAGTGCAATCCCTTTCAAGGAGAAATATCGCGGATGAAAATCTCAATCGCTTCATACAGTTTTCATGGACTGCTGGCTGAGGGCAAAATAGACGCTTTCGGCTATCTGGAGAGTTGCAAATACCGATATGGGTTAGACAGCGCAGACTTCTGGAACGGCATTGTCGGCTCTACGGATGCAGACTATATTCGTAAGGTGCGGCAAGCCGTAGAAGAGCGCGAACTGACCGTCGCCAACTATCACGTAGACGGTTGCCACCTGTGGGAAGACGACCCCGAAGCGCGGGAGCGCAACTACAAAGTCGCCCTGCAACACCTCCATATCGCGCATCAACTCGGCGCGAAGACGGTGCGCTACGACACGGGCGGCAAACTTGAGCCTATCTCCAACGAGCAGTTCGACTACATAGTTGGCAAGTATCAGGAGTACGCGCAGTTCGCCTACAATCACGGCTTCAAAGTGGGTCCCGAAAACCACTGGGGGCTATCGCTTATCGCCGATAACATGGTGAATATCGCGGTAGCGGTAGACAGCGTAGCCTACGGTATTCTTCTGCACATCGGGCATTGGGAGGACGGCGACGAGGCGGGCGGAGACCGTAGGCTTGCGCCTTGGACAGTTCATACGCACGTTGACGCGAATGTAACCCGCCACTGCCTCGAAGAGCGCATGAACATTCTGCTTGACGAGGGGTATGAGGGCTACTGGGGCGTGGAGCATCACTCTACCAAAAACGAGTACGCAGAGGTCGCTTATCAAATCTCGGAAGTCCGCCGCGTTCTTCAAAAGAGGGCGTGGGAATCGCATAACGTCGAGAGTATCGAGGCGCTACAGGGCAAGGCGGGCAACCCGCTTCTCACTTTGGCGCAAGAGGGTATCGCCTAGAAATACCTAAGTTGCTACCTATGCGAGTAATTGGTAGGCTAAAACGGTGAGAAAGACCTTGAGTTCAAATCCTCTTGGAGTTACTGCGTGTATGTGTCTGGCGAACCGCTCGGTAATCTGGCTGAATGTTGTCTCAATGCCCTTTCTTATTACAAAGCACAGATAACTGATGTGTCCGGGATGCTGGCGCTTGCTGTTGCTCTTTCTCGCCGCCGTCAACTCCAACGCCTCTATCTCGCGAAGCGCATCTTCCGAGTGATAATCGGTATAGCCTCTGTCCGCGTAGAGGGTCGCTCCTTTGGGCAAATCCAGAGGCAGAGCGCGAAGCCCCGCTGTGTCGCTCGACGCTCCCGGAGTGAGAGAGAACTCAATCGGTTGTCCCGTCGCCGAGATAATGAGATGTATCTTCAATCCGTAGAAGTAGCGCCGCTTGCTCGCGCAACGTCCCCGATACTCCTCCCCGCGATAGAGGCGAGAACGGCGAATGCGGATATTGTCGCAGACCGGAACGGGGCAACTATCGATAATATACTCCCCGGAGGGGTTGTTCTGCTGATGCAGTTCCGAAAGTAGCTGAAACAGAGCCTGCCAGAGAGCCTCCGGTATCTGGTGTAACCGCCGATTGAAGCGACTTTTGGAGAGCATTTTGGGAATGTAGCCCTCTTCTTTTAGGAAGATGCGGCTCCGTTCCTGCTTTCCGTCGAAGAACCAAGCCGCCACCAGAGCGGTTGTCATCACCTCTGCGGTGGTCATTTGGGCTTGCGGGTCGTCTTTTTGTCCGTAAAGAGCTAAAAAATCGGCGCAAAGACAGTAAATTGTGATAATCTGTTTCTGCATGAGTGTTCTCCGGTATGTAGAATGGGCAATTCCAATATACCGCACAGACACTCATGCCAAAACAGAAGGTAGCAACTTAGGTTAGAAATGGAGACGACAGTGGAGCCTATTCGTATCGGAATTATCGGGGTTGGGATTATCGGGAAGAGCCATCTTCGCGAGTACGAGAAGATTCATGGCGTGGAGGTTGTCGCGGCGTGCGATATAGACGCGCAGGAGTTGGAGCGCGTCGCAGACCTGCACAAGATTCCGCATCGCTACGCCGCTTTTCGCGACCTGCTAGAGCGGGACGATATTCAGGCGGTGGATGTGTGTCTGCACAACAATCTACACGCCCCTGTGACTATCGCCGCCCTGCACGCGGGGAAACACGTCTTTTGCGAGAAGCCGATGGCGGGAGCCTATAAGGACGCGCTGAAAATGCGCCAAACGGCGAATGAGACGGGTAAGTGGCTTCAAATCCAACTCTCCACGCTTTTCAGCAAGGAGACCCGAATTGCGAAACGCCTCATAGAAGCGGGGCGATTGGGACATATCTACCATGCGCGTTCGTGCGGATTTCGTCGTCGGGGTCGTCCCTTCGTAGATGGCTACGCGACTCCTGAGTTCGTGAAAAAGCCGATTTCGGGCGGCGGGGCGCTCTTCGATATGGGGGTATACCACATCGCGCAGATGCTCTATCTGCTGGATATGCCAGAAGTAGAGCGGGTGAGCGGCAAAGTCTATCAGGAGACGGGTATGGACGCGGGGCGGCGCGAATCGAGCGGCTATAGCGTGGAGGAGTTGGGCACAGGCTACGTGCGTTGCGCGGGCAACCTGACGATTGACATCGTGGAGGCGTGGGCGATTCATCTGAATAACCTTGAGGGGAGCAGTATCCTCGGCGCAAAGGGCGGTCTGCGCCTTGAACCGCTCAGTTTTCATAGTACGGAGGAGGACTTGGAGACGAATATGACCTTCGAGAGCGGTTCGATTGACTGGCGGTGGCATCAACTGAACCCGGAGATGTCCGCTTACGATTCGCCGCAACAGCACTGGATAGCGGCGTTGCAAGGCAAAGTCCCTCACCTTCCAACCGCGGACATTGCGCTTCGCACTATGCTTATTAGCGAAGGTATCTACCTCTCGGACAAACTAGGGCGCGAAGTGACCCGCGAAGAGATTGGGGAGATGGCGGTCTCTACGGCGCTGGATTTGTAAGCAGGATTTTGCGGCTGTTTTGTCGAAAATACGCGATACAAGGGGGATGGGGGCTACCTCCCACCCCTCCGTTATCTCGTTTTGACTTGGGAGCGTGTTCATGTATATCAATTCCATTCACCTGCAAAACTTTCGGAATTTTCGCGAGGCGAAGATTGATTTTGTACATCCTGAACAGAACTTCGACACCCTTCAGTTGCCCAGACCGACCTATCCGAATATCAATCTCCTGCTGGGCGACAACGGCTCAGGCAAAACGACATTGCTGAAAGCGGTTGCAATGGCTTGCTTGGGACCACTGGTGGACGACGCGGGCATTCCTGCTTACCGTTTGATACGACGGGAAGCAGAAGAAGACGCATCACCCGCAAACAGCGCCTCGGCAGAGACGGCGGCTGAAGTTTACGCACGCTTTCTGTCCCATAAGAGGGAAATGCCTCCTCCAGAACCTATATGGAAAAGGCTTGACGATTTTCCATTTGGGAATAGTAGCACTCTTGAAGCGAAGACGCGGGTGACAAAAACTGGGGACTTAGAGCGGATTCGTTGGGCGTATCGCGATACGCGCGAAGAATCGTTTTGGTATCCTATCTTTCGAGAAGCCGATGATACCTATTTTTTTATTGCCTATGGAGCCACGCGCCGTACCGAGCGCACGGATAGGGTAGACCCTGCCGTCCGCCGAGCAAGCAATTTTATACGCGCCCAACGTATACTCAGTCTTTTTGAAGAGGCATATTCGCTAATACCTCTGTCTGTGTGGTTGCCCGGAATACCAGAGGAGCAAAAGGCAAGCGTTGAAAATCTGATAAGCCAGTTGTTGGAAGGCACAGGGTTTTTCTTTGCTGGCGAACGCGAACAGGGCGAGTTTATTTTTGAGAAGAACGGTCTAAAAGTTCCTTTCCCCGCTCTATCAGACGGCTACCGCGCCTATATTGGTTGGATTGGAGACCTGCTTTACCACCTATTCTACCCTTACCTAGTTTCGAATAACTTGCCTGATTCTGCAGAGATGATTCCTGTGAACGAGCGCAAAGGTATCGTGATGATAGACGAAATAGACCTCCACCTGCACCCAAGTTGGCAAATGCGGGTACTTCCCACTCTATCAAAAGCGCTACCCAATATCCAGTTCATAGTCACGTCGCATAGCCCGCTTGTAGCAAGTTCGCTAGAGTGGACGAACATACTCAAAATGCAGACAGCGGATGACCAAGCGAGTACTATAGAGCGTATTCACGAAGCCATTCATGGGCTAGATGCCGACCAAACGCTACTCTCCGGCTTCTTCGGGCTGGAATCCACTCGCGCCGAGGGCAAGGAGAAGCGACTTAAAGAACTGACGCTAAAGGCGAGAAACGGAGACGACGACGCGGCGCTTGAGTTCATCAAGGAGATGAGCGGGGGTACGGAGGCGGTACGATGATTCAGTATCGTATCTCCTATCAGGAACTCGCAGAAAAAATCGAAGCGGAAAAGCCCGGTTGGATGGAACGGGCAAAAACAAAAACTGTAGACGACAGCGCGGTATGGAGCGAAGTAAAAGTAGTCTATATGCGGCTACAGGGCGGCAGTAAGTGCGCCTACTGCGAACGAAAGATGGAGGCTGAGGAGTTCGGAAAAGGTGAGCAGGCGGTTGACCATTTTCGCCCTAAAAAGAGAGTGCAGGTATGGAAAGCCCCTCAAGATTTGATAGATTTGGGTATTCCGTTCACCACGCCGCCAAAAGACAACAAGGGGTATCCTGCACTCTGCTACCACCTCTTCAACTACGCCGCGGCTTGTAATCCCTGCAACTCTATCCTGAAAAAAGACTACTTTCCGATAGCGGGAGCCTACCAGATAGAGAGCGATGCCCCTGAAACGCTCCACCAAGAGGAACTCCCTTATCTCATCTATCCGGTTGGCGACTTTGACGACAACCCCGAAGACCTCATCCAGTTTAGAGGGCTTTTGCCGAGCGCCGTTCATACGGAGGGGCGCAAGCGGTACCGTGCATTAGTGACGATAGAGGTATTTCAATTGGATAGCAGAGAGGAGAGAGCGAACCTGTTTCGAGATAGAGCGTTGATAATCACGCACCTTTTCACCCAACTCGAAAACAAGGCTAACGCTTACACTGAAGAGGGGAGGCGGATAGCGCAAGAGCGAATTGAATCCCTCACAAACCCGGTCATCCAACACGCGAATTGCGCTCGAAGTTTCCGAGACTTATACTATCTGGATAGAGCCAAAGCGACAGCCTACGCGAATGAGGCATGGGATTACATTAACGGCAAGTCATAGCCCTTACATACGCGGGAGCGAAACAGTCACCGTAGTTCCTTCGCCTTCCAAACTAGACTTTAATATGAGGCGTGGGCGCTGGACTCTTTAGAACCTTCGCAACAGCATGGCGAACGTGAAGAGTAGGCATAAGGCGCAAACGCCCAGCGCAATCCAGACAAACGGGGCGGGGGTATGGGTATGCGAGATGAAGATGGGGCTAGGATGTTCGCGCCTAAACTGCTCCAACTCGGCTTTCAGGCGGGCGTTTTCCGCCTCCAACTCCTTTTCACGACGGGAGGGAAGGGAAGAGGGCGTAGCGTTGGGAGAGTCGGGCGCGGGAGAGGCTTTGGGCGACATCCAGTGGGCGCGATTCACGCCGCCTTGCGCGGGGTAGAGCGGTTTCGGCATGGCTAAAACCCTCGAATGCGCTTCATAGAGTCGAGAAACTGCATCGCGTACTCCTGAAGGTCGCCGTCGGGCGCGTAGAGAATCGTCGCGGCGGGGAAACTGTGGTAGAGGCAGGCGCGAAACACGAAGGGCTGAGAGGGTTCCGGTTCAAACCACGTCTCTTCGATGTTTACGATGGCGCTTATCTGAGTGGTGTAAGAGCGGAAGCCCTGCGAGAAGGCGATAAACTCGTACAGGTTTCGCCCCTCAATCACTAGCGCCTGTAGTTGGGGACGCTCCGCCGCCGCCTCGCCATAAGACCCGTCGCTAAAGTAGGAGGGGTCTACAGAACGCGAGAGGTAAACGGCGCGAAGCAGGGGCTTATCTATCCCAAAATCTTGAATAATGCGCTCAATGCGCCGATAGATTCCGGGCTGTAGTTGTAGTTCGCACAGCAGGTTGCAGAATCGCCGCGCAAACGCTTTTCCCTCTACTTGCCGCGATTCGCGCCCTCCCCCAGAGGGGGCTAGTTCCGCCGACATAACGCCTTGCTCCTCAAAGTCTCGTTCTTCCACACTATTATTGGCGAAAAGAGGCGAAACAAGAGAGCGAATGCTACTCAGGCGCTACTGATTCCAACCCAAGCGTCCGTTGATAGAGATGCTATAGGTAGAGGTGCGCGTCGCCATGGCGTATATCGCCCAAATCGCCTCCGCGCTGAATTCGGCGAGAATAATGCCTAAAGCGATTTCGTGCAGTTTATTATGCCCCTTCAAGCCGTAGTAGCGCTCCATAAACAGTTTGATAAGCCAGACGAGTATCAGCCCCGTCCAGAAGTAGTCTAGCCCGAAGTTCATGGCGAGCGCGTAGCCCGCAGGGTGCAACGGAAAGCCCGGAACGCGGAAGCGGATGAAATCCAACAGCAGGACGAAGGCGAAACCGATAACCACAAACGCAATCGCTACAGGGTTGGGTCCCCGGTGCTGTTCAATAAAGGTGGTTGTGACCCATGCAGTATCGCCCCCCGCGCTAGGAGCCGCCCACCGATACCCTTTGTAGATATAGACGAGATGCCCTAACACGCTTCCAATCACGACGGCGAGCATTATCGCCACGAAGAGAGCGCGTTGCGAGATACGCGCCGTCTCGCCCATCTTCATCGCCTCCAGTTGGTGCGGCATAGGGTGAGTGCGGTGGATGCGGTTGTAGATAAAGAAGGTTGTGACGAGTCTGCTGATACCCGCCTCCGAAATTCCCCGCGTTCCCACAAAATCCACCAAGAGTTGATTGGGTCCCATAAACGCCATTTCGTGGGAGGGCGCTCCTATCTGCGCCCGCAGTCGCGTGAGCGCAATGCTAAACATCAGGAAGAGAATGGTCGAAACGGCGGTCATCCACAAGGGAATGCCTATCGCTATCGTTAGGACGCTCAATCCGACAAGGCTCGCTATCAAACCAAAGAACGCGAAGCGGTGCGGCACTCCCCTATCGCCTTTGGGGTGTCCTACGCGAATCTGATTCCAAACCCCCTTGAGATATCCTCGCGCCACCCAAACGGAGGTGACGAAAAGCGCCAGAAACGCCCCCCACGACTGTTCGCTGAAGTAGGGCGGAGAGGGTATCAGCCCTCCGCCGCCGAATGTCCCCGCGCTATCCACATACCCCATCGAGAAAGTGAACACCTGCATCGCTTTGCGAAAGAAAAAGAAGAAGATACACGAGAAGAGTAGGTCGGTAGGCATAAAGAAGCCGATAACCGCCATGTAGGGGAACACGCCGATAGGAGTCCAGCCAATCGCATTGAAGGGCGGGTTCGGAAAGAGAAGAGCCAAATCGCTAATGAAGCGAACATTGATGAGCGGCACGCTCGGATAGACGAAGTGAAGACCGTTGATGTTGTCTATCACAAACATAAAAAGGAAGGGGAGGTAGAAGGTCGATTTTTTCCATATCTTCGACTGCCCCACGCCCATTTTGGCAATCTCCATCGGAACCTGAATAATTGGGAAGGCGAGTTTTTCGCGGTTCGCCCACTCGTCGCGGAAAAGGCTGTTGATGCAGAGCATAGCCATGCAGACGAGCGAAACCAGCAGAGTCCATGAGCCGATATACCGCCACCAGAGCGGCAGTTTTGTGAGGAAGTAGGAGAAGCCAAAGCCCCCATTGCGGTAGTCCTCAAACTGGTCGGCGAGGCGAACGGGTATGAAGAACCAGTCGTTTGTATAGGGGTTGATGTACTTATCGAAGCGAGTGTCTCCGCTCCGATAGAGAGCGTAGGAGTGAATATAGGGATTGATGACTCCCATCCACTCCGCGCAGATGGCGCAGAGAACGGTGTGCATTCCGTAGAAGATGATAAGGTCGCCCATAGAGAGAGAGAGGCGCGGCGCAAATTTTCGCAAGAAGAGGTTGATACCCGCCATAAGGAGGGTCATCATCACAGGGGGAACCATGAGGGAGAAGATGACATCCACTCCTTGGTCTACCGCCCAGAACGCTGTTATGGGCGCAAAGAGAAGCGCCCACAGAATAGCCCGAAAGCGTATCCACTGCTCCGCTGTCTCAGCGACGCTCTCTTTGCCGGGCTTGCGGGGGTTTGCAGGGTTCTGCGCCTCTGGTAAAATTGCCACGTCTTAGTCTCTCTTTCCCTTACGGACGTATCAGCGAGGCGCGGGTTGGCTATCGCGCTGGTGTTGCGCGAGCAAGGCTTTGGCTAGAGTTTTGTAGTCCTTACGCTTATACCGTTTCTTGACGATATCGCCATACAGAAGCGCGCCTTGCGGAGGAGTGAATGCAAAGGCTCCATCGTCGAAGTCGGGATGCGAGTTCACCTGATACTCGTAAATCAGCCGTGTCTTAAACGCTCTGGGGAGTTGTGAAGTGGAGGCGGTTGGCAGTAGCGGAACGTCGCTCTCATCAACTTTCGCGTCGTCGGGTTGAGTAGGTTGCACAATATCGCTCAACTGGTCGAAAGGGTCGCCGCCGCCCACTTTGCCCGGCTCTTTGCCGCCGGATACGTCACGGGTCTCCAACGTCACGCGGTGCAGGAGAGAGTCTCCCTTACCAATGTAGAAGCGGTAGGTTATCTCTTGAAACGGGGATGTCCAGTCCATCTTCACTACGTCCATCGGAGCGCCCTGCACAGTCTCCGCGCCCTGAACAGACACGCTGTCCATCGTTCCAGTCAACTCTGCGAAAATATCCACCCCTGCGAGCAGGAGTACATCCCACGAGCCAAAGTTCATGTGACGCAGTTCAAAGAATCTGTTGAACTGCTGAGGGGCTTTCTCTCTGGTGTAGTAGTTTTTGTCGGGGATGACGCTGTAGAAGAACTTGCCGTCGCATACCCACTGATAGCGGGGCGAGGGCTGATTCTCGCCTAAGTTTTCATTCATCTCTAAGCGGATACGGTTAGGACGTGTAAAAGCGAGATTCAGTTGGCGGGGCATCTTTAGACGTGAAAGGCTTTTGGCGGGGTCGGGCTTCTCTTCATTTTTGGCGGAAGGAGGAGTCTTTTCAGCGGGAGGAGGAGGCTCCGCTTTGATAGGGTTTCCCTCGTTGTCTATGGGGATGGTTTCTGAAAAGAACTCGGTTTTGAGGGAGACGGCGGAAATCCTGCGGTACGCCTCCACCATTCTATCCAGAATCGCCTTCGCTTTCGCGTCTACATGAGAGATTTTGGGAGCGAGGGTTATCTGCGCCTGCAACGGGGTAGCCCACTCGATAGCGCAGACTACGCCGAGTATTAGCCCTGCTATGAAGTTGCGAGTCTTGTTCATTCTATATCTCCCGCTGAGTAGTAAGAGTTCGAGAAGCCCCCCGTCGAAACGGTCAATCCATCGCTAGGAGGGGCTGAGGGCGAACCTACGCCACTCCCAACGTCAAGAGAGTTTTCCCCTTCTCTTCCAACTCCTTCGCCTTTTTGCCCCGCGAACTCTCCGTGTAGGCTCTGTCGCACGCCATGCAGAAGGTGCAGGGTTCGGTGTGGCAGTCGGGGGTGAGGCGAACTTGCCGCGCCTTTTTGTCTTCAGCGCGAAGGTAGCCCTTCGTCACGCCGCAATCCAGATGATCCCACGCAAGCGCCTCGTCATAAGCCCTTTGGCGGTTTGCGAAGTAGTACGGGTCTACGCCTGTCTCGTGGAGCGCGGTCAACCATACCTGTAGGTCGAGATACTCGTCCCACGCGGTAAATATCTGCCCGCGCCGCCAAGCCAACTCAATCCCGTCGGCGAGTCGCCTATCCGCCAGCGATGTGACGGCTTCGAGTTGCGTCGCCGTGGGGTCGTTGGTGCGATACGAGACGGCTCTGTCGCGTATGGAGCGTTTCAGCATCTGTTGCTTGCGGTTAATGTCTGCCAGCGTGTCCTGCCCGTGCCACTGGAACGGCGTGAACGGCTTAGGCACGAACGACGACACTCCAATCGTGATGGTTGGATTCCTCACCCCCGCTTTGCGAGCGATGTTCGCGCACTTCGAGGCGAGCTCCCCGATGGCGATAACATCTTCGTCGGTTTCGGTGGGTAGCGAAATCATAAAGTAGAGTTTTATCTTTTGCCACCCGTTCTGGAAAGCCGTTTCGCACGCCGCAAACAGGTTCTCTTCGGTGACTCCCTTGTTGGTCACGTCGCGCATTCGTTGCGAACCCGCTTCCGGCGCAAAGGTCAACCCCGTTTTGCGAACCTTGTTTATCTCTTGAACGAGGTTCACGCAGTCCTTATCGGCGCGAAGGCTTGGCAGGGAGACCCCGATTTTGCTATCGCCGTACTCGGCTATCATCCCCCTGACGACATCCTCCACCCTGCTGTAGTCGGCGGTAGAGAGCGAGACGAGCGAAATATCCTCATGCCCCGTATTGCGAACTAACTCCTCTGCGAGAACCATGAGGCGCTCCGGCGACTTCTCGCGGACGGGGCGCGTTATCATGCCCGCTTGGCAGAAGCGGCAACCGCGTGTACAGCCGCGCATCACTTCGAGCGAAATACGGTCATGCACCACCTCGATAAAGGGGATGATGGGCTTCGTGGGATAGTCGAGTCTGTCCATCTCCCACACGAGGCGACGCTTGACGATGGGCGGAACGTCCGGGCGCGTGGCGTAGGTTCCGAGTAGGCGCGGCATAGTGTCGTAAGCCAGCTCCGCCTCTTCCACTGTTTTGCCGGACTTCGCGATTCGCTCTAGTCGCGCCTCCGCTGTCTCGTAGACGGGTTCGTAAAAGCGCGGGACGTAACAGCCCTCTATCTGCGCGATCTTGAGGAGGAGTTCCGGGCGCGACAGGTTGCGGTTCGCCTTGAAACACTCCGTAATCTCTACAAGAACCTCCTCCGCCTCGCCAATGACAAAGAAATCTACAAAGGGAGCCATCGGCTCCGGATTGAAGGTGGCATGACCGCCTGCAAAGACTATCGGGTACGCCGTTCCGTCCTCCTGCCCCGCGTCCCTGTCTAGCGAACGGACGGGCAGACCCGCCATGTCCAGCATATTCAGGACGTTGGTATAGGAGAGTTCAAAGGAGAGCGCGAACGCCCACAAATCGTACTGATTGAGGGGAGTGCGCGTCTCAAGACTGAACAGCGGGACGTTCGCGGCGCGAAGAGCCTTGTCCATATCGGGCCAGGGCGCGTAGACACGCTCCGCTACGCAGTCCTCGCGCTTGTTCAGCAGGTCGTAGATAATTTGACAGGCGAGGTTGCTCATCCCGATTTCGTAAGCGTCCGGGAAGGCTATGGCGTACTTGACCTCTACGCTGGCGTGGTCTTTTATAACGATGTTCAGTTCGCCTCCCGTATAACGGGCGGGCTTGCTGACGTTGGGCAGTATCTCTTCAAGGCGTTCATTGATGATTTCAGAGGTTATCATGCGGACGCTCCTTTAATTTGTGAACCGCGAAAGTAACTACTCAGCCCCCCTCATCCCTTTTCGGGTTCAGAGGCAGGCAGATGGCGGGAGGCTTGTCGCTCTGACCCAGCCACCCCCTCTAAGTCTCCCCCTTCACAAAGGGGAGACTTGCAATGCTCTTGTTTCCGTCGCCTCTTGAGGAGTGCGGAAGCCTTGCAATTTCGGCATTCGCCCTGCCCCTTGTGAAGGGGAAGGGTTGGGAAGGGGTGGCTGGGTTAGAGCGAGAAGCCTTGCAGTATTGATAAGGACGGGATGGGCGTAGAGAGCGCAATCGCTACCAACTTCCCAATTCTCTATCTCAAACCCTAGACTGAGAGGGGACGGCTAAGACGATTTACACAAGCGCATCTATCGTCAACAACTCTTCCGCAGGCGTGTATTCCATGCCGAACTGCGCGGCGATGTCCGAGAGAGTCACCTTGCCATGCGCGACGTTTAGCCCCTGTAGTAGCGGAAGGCTCTCTTGCAAAGCGCGTTTCCACCCTTTATTGGCTATCTGTAGGGCAAAGCGCAGGGTCTCGTTGGTCAGGGCGTAGGTGGAGGTTCCCGCGACGGCTCCGGGCATATTTGCGACGCAATAGTGTACCACACCTTCCACGATGTAGGTAGGTTCGCTGTGCGTTGTGGGTCGGCTTGTTTCAAAACAGCCCCCTTGGTCTATCGCCACATCCACGATAACCGCGCCGCGCTTCATGGTTTTTAGCATCTCCCGACTCACGAGGGTTGGGGCTTTCGCGCCGCGCCGTAGCACGCCGCCAATCACGAGGTCGGCGCTTGGAAGCAGTTGCGCGATATTCAGGCGGTTCGAGAAAATGGTGGTGACGTTGGGCGGCAGAATGTCGTCGAGGTAGCGGAGGCGTTCGAGGTTTATGTCCAGCAGGTAGACGTTCGCGCCGAAACCCGCCGCGATTTTCGCCGCGTTCGTACCCACGATTCCGCCGCCGAGAATAACGACGTTCGCGGGAGGCACGCCGGGCACGCCCGCCAGAAGGATGCCGCGCCCGTGCATGGGGATTTCGAGGTACTTCGCGCCCTCCTGAACCGCCATGCGCCCCGCGACTTCGCTCATAGGAGTAAGGAGCGGCAGGGTTCCGTCGGCGTTCTGGATGGTCTCGTAAGCGATACAGACGGCTTGCGTACTCATCATTGCGCGGGTGAGCGATTCACTCGCCGCGAAGTGGAAGTAGGTGAACAGGATTTGACCGGGACGAATGAGCGCGTATTCGCTCTCAATCGGCTCCTTTACCTTGATAATCATGTCGGCGAGAGAGAATACCTCTTTCGCGCTGACCGCTATCTCCGCGCCGACTGCGATGTACTCGCTGTCTTCGATTCCCGTACCCATACCTGCGTTCCGCTCTACAAGGACAGTATGCCCCGCCTGTACAAGGGCTTCCGCGCCCGATGGAACCAGCGCGACACGGTATTCGTTGTTTTTTATCTCTTTAGGCACGCCGACTATCATAAATCGAAAACCTCCATATCTGCTTAGGTCTAACAAGAGCGTACAAACACCCATAGCGTTCCGCTACTCATCCGTGTCGCGGACAGCGTGGACTAAAACTCTGACAGCCAAAATAACGAGCGCAGTGCGAAACAACTCAGCGAAGGCGAATCCCTGTAAGTCAAAACTTTTTGAGTACATCCCCTGAAACGTGAAGCCCCATAGACAACCCGCTACTATACAATACCAACTCAAAACAATTCTGTTGCTACACATCATTTCAGAGGTTAGCGGGTCAACAGTGGAACAACCAACAAGGATTGTGATAAATATCCCCGAAAAGAAAAAGCACATACTCGCTAAAGACCATGTAAACGGAGAATTACCCTCCGTGTACGCCATCCAGCCAAGCCTGCAACCTGTTAGAAGCGGTATGAGAGCAGCTATAGACAAGAAAATGGTAGCGCTTGCACTGCGTGTTGGTTTGATAATCATCGCGTTTACGCCCTTTAGCTCTTGTCATGGTTTCTCGCCAATCGCGACGACATGACCCTGTGTACGGTAGAACAGTTTGCCTTCGGAAATGGCGGGAGTCGCCATGCACACCTCGCCCATGGCGTTCGTAGCGAGAACCGTGAACTCTTTGCCAGCGCGAACCACGTAGACATCGCCCTCTTCGCTGGTATAGTAGATTTTGCCGCCCGCCGCTACTCCCGAAGCCGTGAAGCCTGTTCGCCCTGTTCCGAGTCGCACTGAATAGACCTCTTTGCCCGATTCCGCGTCGTAGCAGTAGAGCGCCCCGTTGTCGCGGCAGACGTAGAGGTATTCGCCATACACAAGCGGAGTCTGCATATACGCGCCGCCCTTCCGAACGCTCCAAGCGATATTCCGATTCGAGGTCGCCTCGTCAGGCGGAACGAGGTCGCCCGTCGCTGAGGTGCGAACCGCATAGATGGGAGCCATAGCGCCGTGCGCGTTGGTAATGAAAACTAGCCCGTTCGCGGAGATAGGAGTGGGAACGGGAATATCGCCCCCGCCCTTCAAGCGCCACACCTCTTTACCTGTCAGAAAGTCGTATCCGCCGATATGCTTCCAGCCGTTCACCGCGATATAGGCGCGGTTATTGTCCGTGTAGATAGCGGGGGTAGACCATGTGGGAACATCTTCGCGGGGCGTGCGCCAAATCGTGTCGCCTGTCCGAGAGTTGAGCGCCGTGAGGAATGAGTTCTTTTGAACGTCGCACTGCACAATAACGCGCCCTTTATAGAGAATGGGCGAACTAGCGAAGCCCCACTGCGCCGTCGGAACCATATAGAAGCCCGCGTCAAGTATCCCGAAATCTCGCTTCCAGAGAGGCTTGCCGTTCAGGTCGTAGGCGTACATCCCCTCCGAGCCGAGCATCGTAACGAGAACTTTGCCATCAGTCGCCATTGTCGTGTTGGCGTGAGTCGCTTTGGTGTGCCGCTTCACTTTGGGCTTGCCCTCACACACTACGCGCTCCCAGAGGATTTTGCCCGTGTTTTTATTCAGGCAGTACATCTTCCAGACATGAACGGAGTCGTCCTCCACCGGCATAATGTCGCCATAGAGACCGACCTTCAAATCGTTCTTGCCGGAGCCGCTCATCACGCTCACAATAAAAAGCCTGTCGCCCCAGATAACGGGGCTACAGTGCGATAGACCGGGGATAGGCGTTTTCCAGAGAACGTTTTGGGCGGGCTTGTTGTCGGCGGTGTCGGCGTTCCAGTGTAGCGGGGTTTGATAGCCCTCTGCGATTCCGTTCGCCCCTTCGCCTCGGAAGGAGGGCCAGTGCGTGTTTTTTGTAGGGGCGGGGCGGGTAGGCGTTTTTTGCCCGGAGACAGGCGCGAAGCAGAAAGAGAACAGACCAAAAAGAAGAAGAGTTCGGGATAGCATAGCGGCTCCTTGCAACGCCTATGAGAATTAGTGATATTGTGACACATATTTGCGAAGGCGCGTTACGCCATGCTCAATATCTCAACAGGAAACAGAAGCCGCTACCTTTACGTGAACGCTTTTAATCCGGGGTCAACTGCAAGTCGGCAATTTTGTTCTCCTTGTCAAAAGTGAACAGCGTTAAGAAAACGGCGCTCTTGTAGGAAAGACGGTAGCGGTAGAGGCGATTTCCGTCTTTGTCAGAGCGTTCTACCAGAGTGAAAGACTGGATTTGCCCCATGTTGTGAAAAAAGTCTTTCAACCCCTCTTTCATCTGTGAAGAGAGTATCTCCACGAGTTTGGGAGTGAAGAGGTCTTTCTCGAACTTGCCCTCCGCGGCTTGCATAAAGAAGGCTTTTGCTGTTTCCGCCACTTTAGGCTCTTTATCGGGGATAGACTTATAGATGGGGCGCACC
>CAIJLM010000007.1 GCA_903821495.1 uncultured Chthonomonas sp.
GGTAGAAGAACCTCTATTATCGGCGATAAAACGGTCTGTGTTTACGAACTCAAGACAAAAAGTCTTGTAGAGATGAGCCGCTCGGTATCTTACGCAGAACTCTTATGGATAGGGTCGCCCTCTCATGAACGTCTGGTAGCGTTGGGATACCTTGGCTCTACAGTATGGGATGCAGAGACTGGAGAACTGCTTCAAGAGATTCACAAATATCCTTATGGACAGAACAGCGCCACGCTATCCCCTGATGGTCGCCTTCTTGCCATCGGAACAGAGGATGGCGTTGCGGCGGTCTATAGCGTCTCAGACGCTCGTCTGTTGTGGAAAAAGCGTTGTCATTTAAGTTGGGTTCGGACTCTCGCCTTCACCAGCGATTCGTGTAAACTAGCGAGTGCAGGTAGCGACCACTCTATCCTTATCCATGATGCAGAGACTGGAGAACTCCTCCAAACCCTGACGGGGCGAATACCCGATGTAGAAGCCCTCTCCTTCGCACCAGATGGGAAACACATCTCCGTCCTCTATGATGACGATTCGGCGCGACTGTGGAGTGTAGAGGCGCGTAGCCTTGAGAAGTATGAAGGGGCGGGGCGCGGATTTTTGGGGCTGATGCGAAGTAAGACCTCGCAAATAGCGCGTCACTACTGGAACCCCGCTTTGAAGGATTTGTTAGCCTCAATTCAGGATAGTCCGCTATGGAGGCTACAAGCCATTTCATTTGATGGAACCCTGGTTAGCCTTGTGATGGGCGGTTGCGGTTATTTTGTTTGCGGAAGCGATTTGCAGGCGGATGCAGAGGAAGCAAACGCTCCTGCCCCGAATCCAGCGCCTCCCCTCCCCTCGTCTTTAGAAGAGGTTCTACACAAACATCTCCATAATACCAGCGGCAAGGAATGGATGAAGATGATAGCGATGATGGCGATACTGAGTACGGAGTCACGTTCTATTCGTTCCTTGGTTCCCATCGCGGAGCCTCTTGGCTGTGTTCTATTCCCTGATAACCGTCGTTGCGCTGTGGCGCACGAAAAGCAAGTGGCTATCTACTCCTTAGAAACCGGCAAAGTCCTCCAACAGTTCGAGACCGATTTTATTCACGCCGCAGAGTTGACGCTCTCCAATGACGGGGATCTTCTTGCGGCGGAATATGGATATATGGGACATCTCATCGTATGGGATGTACAGACGGGAAAGCAGTTGGACACAGAGCATATCCAGGCAATTGATGGTCTTGACATAGCGTTCTTGCCCGATGGAGATACAGTTATCACCAGCTGTCCGTACTTCAAGGAAGCGAGCATTCGGCATCTATCGCGTAAAGGCAAGTCTATCCATTTGGAAGGGCATCTTGGCTCAGTCCGCGGTGTCGCCTGCTCTCCCGACGGCAAGTTGGTGGCGACGGGGGCGCAAGATGGAGCCGTGAAGGTGTGGGACGCGATGAGCGGGGCGCTACTGGCGACCTATCAGGCGTTGCCGGAGGCGGAGGCGTGGGTTGTTCATACGCCAGAGGGCGAGGTGACTGGCTCTCCGGGCGCGGAGGCGTATCTGATGGAAAACATCGAGCGCGAAAGGTAGGCTTTCACGCCCTTCTTCTTTTGTTATAGGCTACCATAATGAACAAACAACATTCCAAATACACCTTCAAAGGACATGGCAATGCGATAACCAGCCTCGCCTTCTCGTCAGACGGCAAGAGGCTGGTCAGTTCAGGATACGATGAACGAACCATTCTCTGGGAGGTGGAAACGGCGAAAGTATTGAACGTTCTTCCATTTGGTTGGCGGGAACAAGGTCGCCTCTCCCCAGACGCAAGCAGAATCGCTACTGCAAAAGGAGTATGGGACATCGCTTCGGGCGAAGTTATCCGACGGCATAGGAAACTGGGGATTTTAGCCTGTTCGCCGGACGGAAGGCTTCTCGTGAGTTGTGAACATATCCGCGCCCCTGAAACCTATTATGAAACGCTCAAAGAGATA
>CAIJLM010000008.1 GCA_903821495.1 uncultured Chthonomonas sp.
CTTTAGTTTCCGGTAAAAGTATGTAGACAAAATACGTGTTATGACATCAGGCATCTTCTGAGGTAGAGTTAAGTCGCCAAACAAATCCTCTTCCTGGAGCGCCTGATGTCCTCTCTAGTCTACCGTATAATGCCGCTGTTCACGCAAGTCCTAGAAGGAGTTCCCGTCGGAACCAATCTAGGTCTGTTGCATCTTATGTTCGCGTTGCTTTCGGGTCGGTTCGTCCCTTCACGCGGGGCGACGTTTCCCGCTCTGTCGGATATCGGTCTGTCGAAAGAGGCGGTTCACCGCGCGTCCGCCGCTCTGCGCGAGGGACGCTTCCTTATCGCAAGCCTCCTCGGCAACTGGCAACGGTTGGTGCAGAAGGAAGGGGCGTTTCAGGCGCACGAACATGAGGGCGTTCGTCCCGTCGCCTGCGACCTCACCGCCTTCTACCGTCCCCATTTGCAGGGGCTAACGAGCAAACACTATAACTCGGTAGCGGGGAAAGCGCTTCCCGCTCTCGTCTTCGGTCTCTGCGTCCGCGTCGGTTCCGTCGGCAAGCAACGGCTGGGATTGCCCTGCCTCATCCTGCGCGGAGGGGAACACGAGAGCGACGACACGCTCCAGAAACGGTTAGTCGTGGAAGCGGCGAAACACCTCAAAACAGGCGAGGCTCTTGTAGTGGACGCAGGTTTCGACCTTGCCACGATGCTTCTTCTGGAGAGACCCTTCGTGATACGCCTTGCAAAGAACGCGACTGCGCGGCGCAATTACCTGCCTCCCTATTGCGGAAGGGGGAGGCATCCTGAATGGGGAGTGACGGTGCGTCCTCTCTCTCGCACTTATGAACAACATACGATAGAAGCCACGGAACCGGATAGCGTCGCACGCTGGAAAGACAAGGGACGCGCTATCACAGCGCATATCTGGGAAGGCGTGGTCTTGCCAGACGCAAAGCCGGGAGCTAAGACCTTTCGGATAGTTGCAATCTACGACCCGCGCTACCAGCGACCGCTTCTGTTGGCGACGAACCTGTCCGTTTCGGCGGAGGCGGTCTGGAGGCTGTACAAAGACCGTTGGCCCGTAGAGCAGGTGGCTCTCGCGGGAAAGCCGATGCTCGGTTGCGAACGCGCCTACGTCTTTGGCGCGGAGAGCCGCTACCGATTGCCGGAACTCAGTCTGCTCTGCGGGAATATTCTGTCCTATCTCGCGGCGACGGCGGCTCCGGTGGCGACGGGCTTTTGGGATAGAGCGGCGAGACCTACTTGCGGGAGGCTACGGCGCACCCTAGCCAGAATGAGTTTCTCAAACTTGCCCGAACCACTAGGACAAATCCGAAAAAAGAACAGCGTCACCGCACATTTGCTAACAGGAGTGACCGCACACCGAAGGCAGAAGCGGAACACAGAGCAAATTCAAGAGCATATTGCGCTCTGATTTACCGGAAACTAAAGGAGAAGAGAGGGTTGCCACTATCAAACTTGTTTCTCATCATCGGTACAAAAGCGGTAAATGCGAGCGATGCCTCATCCTTGGAGATTATCGAATCTGGTATGATTGTATTTAGGTGTCTTGCGCCGTATGCCTCCAAAAGACTTTTCGGGAGCCAAATAACACTCCTACGCAAGCGAGAAAGTGAATAGTATAGGCAGTAGTCCTCAAGCCCATCACCCAGTATGAACAGTTGTGGCGTGTTTGGTTTATTGTTTCTACGTGAACGGTAAAAGACGCATTTCAAAAGTGAAGCGGCGGCTGGCGTGCCTTCGTACATATGCCTCTGATTGTCCCATAGATTACCGAGGATATCGCCAATCTCTGACAACGATGGGGTCGCAAATGACACTCTCACACTATCCGAAGTAGGCAACAATTCTCGTTGTTTACTCCAAAATTTACCATAGAGGGAATGAACCATTAACTGGATAGGCAGGGAAGCATCTATATCTAAGTCGACAAACGTCTCAATTCGTTCAGCAATAGAGCGTTTGGCGAAACCCTGAAGTGGAAATTTGAGTTCTGTAAGCGGATAGATGCCACCTTCTTGCCGGGCTATGCAACCATATACGATTCTGTACTCCTCATCTCCATATTCAAATGGATTCAAACGAGTATACATTTGCTTTTTCAAGTTGTCAGACAGTTCTAAAATGTCAATCTCTCGTTTCAGGCACCAATCCAGAATCTGGTTTCTTGAATAAGTCGAGTCTTGGTCAGGGTAACTCCTCATCCACTCTATCAGTCGCCTATCAAAGTCTTCGGCAAACTTCTCAGGGTGCGATATTTGCAAATCCAAACCCGTTTTTTGGTAGGTATAGAGGTAATCTGGGTCGAAGGCTTTTAATATCTCCCAAAACGGTTCCGCTATTTCTTCGCCATCAGTGGGAATAATGACGCTGTACCAACCGCCCCATAGTGAGGTACTCCACTCAATAATTCTAAGGCAGGTGTGCATCCAATCGCTGTCGTTTTTATCCATGAAAATAGCCACCCTAGGCGGGCGAACGCCAGTCGTGACAAGTCTAGTGTCGGTAGAGGGGTTAGGTTGGTTTTCAAATCTAGCCATGATGATTTATTGTACCAATGTTCTCTTTAGAGTTAGCCTTTGAAACACCAGTCAACCCCTCACCACGGAAGCGAGAACGTCTTGACATAGGTCATGTAGCGCATAGTCTCAATGACCCCCTCTTTCACGCCGAGTCCGCTATCTTTTACGCCGCCGAAGGGTTGGCTTTCCACGCGATAGGAGGGTACGTCGTTGATGTTCACCATGCCCACCCGCAGGTTTTTTACGCCCCACACCGCTTTACCAATATCGCGAGTGACGATAGCCGCCGACAACCCGTAGCCGCTAGAGTTGGAAAACTCCACCGCGTCTTCGAGGTCTCGCACGCTGAGGATAGGCGCGAGGGGTCCGAAAGACTCCTGCACAATCATATCCGCGTCGCGAGGAACATCGATTATCACGGTAGGCGCAAGAAGAGCGCCCTGCCGCGTTCCCCCTAGAAGAACCTTCGCGCCCTGCGCCGCCGCCCTCTGAACGACCGCCTCAAGCCGGATAGCCGACGCTTCGTCAATCACGGTTCCCACCACTGTCGCGGGGTCTGTGGGGTCGCCGTAAAGGTACGTCTTCGCCCGCTCCGCCATGCGCTCTGTGAACTCCTCTCGAACGCTCTCTTGAACCAGTATCCGCTTTATCGCGGTGCAACGTTGACCGGAGTTTCGGAAAGAGCCTTCACAAGCGAGAGTCGCCGCAAGGTCGAGGTCTGCGTCCTCAAGCACGATAAGCGGGTCGTTTCCGCCCAGTTCCAGCACCAGTTTTTTGTACCCCGCCGTCCGCGCTATGGTTTTGCCCACGCTCACGCTCCCCGTAAACGCCACCACTTCCACGCGAGGGTCTTGCACCAGCGGAGTCGCCACCTCCTCCGTTCGCCCTAGCAGAACGCTTAGGCTCTGCGGGGGTAGCCCCGAATCGTAGAACAGCTGCGCGAGGAGGAGGGCGCAGAGGGGGGTCTTTTCGGAGGGCTTGAGGATGAGCGGAGCGCCCGCCGCCACCGCCGGAGCCAGTTTGTGCAGAACCTGATTCATAGGGTGATTAAAGGGGGTTATGGCGACGACGAGCGCGTGAGGTTCACGGGTCGTGACGATTTTGCGCGACTTCCCAATCGGCGAGACATCGCCCGAAAAGGTCTGTCCGTCGTCACGCATCGCCTCATGCGCCGCGAACATTAAAACATCCGCGCACCTCCCCAACTCGTACCGCGATTCGCGAATGGCGAGTCCCGTCTCCGCCGTTATCAGTTGCGCGAACTCCTCCGCCCTCGCTTGCAGGCTCTGGCGAACGCGCATCAGAATATCGTAACGCTGATAGCGGGTAAGCGTCGAGCGATAGGAGAGCGCAGATTGAATAGCGGCTTCTATATGGCTTCTATTCGCAAGCGTCACCATTCCAACGACTTCCTTGTTGTAGGGGTTGATGACCGAGAGGGTTTCGCTAGAGGAGATAGCCTCCCCCGCCACAAAGCAACTGAGTTCCAGCATTATCGCTCTGCGCCTCCGTTAATCGTAAAGTCAAAAATATCGAAGTTGCGCGGATCGCCGAACGCCTTAGCGCGATAGGTGAAGGAGAGCGGCTCAGAGAGAAGCATTGGAACCATCTCCTCGTAGCGTCCGCCGTGCGAGCGTAGTCCGCCCTCCAGGGCGTTCAAGTCGTGATGCGCTTCCGTGCGCCCAAGAACGACGTTTCTCGCGCTCATTACAACCAACTCCCCGATTCTATCGGCGGGCAGTTCAAGGCGGCGCGCCGCGGACTCCTTACGATGCACCTCTGTCACGCCTTCCAGCGAGTCGATGTACTGGAAGGCAGGCTCGATGAGGTCAGGCGAAGGTAGATGCACTACGGCGAACGAACCCAACGCCCCATGATGCACGACGTAGGGGTCGGTTATCGGCAAAATGACCTTGATGCCCCCGCCAAATCGCTCGTTGAGAAGCGTTTCAAGGTAGATAACGTTTGGAGAGCCATCCGGATTCTGTTTCGCGTTCATCCCGTGGTCAGCAGTCGCCCCGACAATCGCCCCTAGCGCCAACATCCGCCCGATTTCGTCGTCTATTGCGGCGTAAAAGTCCACGACCTCCGGCGCGTCATGCGCGTACTTGTGCTGCATATAGTCGGTGAGCGAGAGATAGAGCAGGTCAGCCAACCCATGTTCGATGAGCGCAACTCCCGCTTGCAGAACGAAGAGGCTCGCTTCGGGACTGTAGATAGGGGGCTTGGATCTTCCTACCAGTTCCAACACGTTTTCGATTCCGTGAATCTCTTGCGTCGTAGCGTCGGCTCTTTCAGCGGAGAAGGCTATGCCGCTCATGCCATGCGAGAGGATTTCGCGAAGCTTGTCTTTCGCCGTCACCATCGCGACGCGCCTACCCGCATGGGAGGCTTTAGCGAGTATCGTCTCCGTTCGCAGGAAACGCGAGGAGTTCATCATCACCTCTTCGCCCGTCTCTGGGTCGAGGAAGTAGTTTCCGCTCACGCCATGAACGACGGGCGGAACGCCTGTGACAATAGAGGCGTTATTGACATTGGTAAAGGAGGGCAACGCGCCCCGAACCATGCCCCGATAGCCTCGATTCGTCATAGCCTGAATGTGCGGCAACCTACTCTGCGCCATAGCGCAGTCAATATATTCGTCCGCAGAGCCATCCAGGCATATCACGACGATAGGGCGGGCTGGCGGTAGGTAAGGGCTGTTGTTGGCGATAAAGGGTTCGGTGGAAATGGAACGCATTCGGTTAGTTCTCTCCCAGGTGTTCAATGACTGTTTTTTCGGCGACTCCAAACGAGAGGGTCATGCCGGAGCCTCCCACGCCTGTCACTGCTGTCACGTTTTCAGCGGGGGATAGAATACGGTAGGTGTGCGTAGGGTGCTTGGCGTAGATACCGTGCCAGCGTTGCCCAATTCGCAAGTCGGGCGCGTTCAGGAAGGTTTTCAGGTAGCGCAAAATCATGTCATCTATCTCCGGCTTATCGAAAGGCGTTATGTCCGCGCCATACTCATGCGAGTCTCCAATAACTACCTCTCCCGCGCCATTCTGAGAGGTCATAACGTGGATTCCATATCTGTCGTACTCCGGATTCTCGCGGGCTATACGCGCCTTCAGTGCAGGAAGCGTGGGACACTCTTCAAAACTGCGGTAGTGTCTCAAGGTCAATCCCGCCGCCAGCATGGGTCCCACTCGCCAGCCGTTCTCGAAGGGCTGTGAGCGCATCATCTGAAGTTTACAGGGGCGCATCTTTTCGGCTTGCAGGGCTTCCGGATAGAGAGTGCGAACATCGTCGCCCGCGCACAGAATAAGATGTTTCGCCTGAAACGTCTCGCCGCCCGCATAGACGTTCGGTTTATCGTAACCTGTGACGGGGTAGCCGTAGCGAAACGTAACGCCGTAGCGCGTTTCAAGGTAGGCGGGAAGCTCCGCTATCACCTTGCGGGGGTCTACGCATATCTCCGTCGGACTCCACATTCCGCCCTGTAGACCTCTCTGCACAATAGCGCCGCTTCGCTTCGCAATCTCGGCGGGTGTTTCCAGAGAGCAGGTGTATCCTCTCTCTTGCGAGGTTGCGACAAACTCTTGCAGAACTTGCCACTCGTCAGCGTGGTATGCAAGGTGTAGAGAGCCGCACTTATCGTGCCATATCCCGCTCTCCTCCAACACCTCCCGCCAGATGTTTCGACTACGGAGCGCTATCTGCACAGTCTCCCCCGCAGGTTGCCCGATGGGCCATATCATACCGAAATTGCGAATAGAGGCTCCCTGCGCTTGCGGGGTTCGCTCAAACACAACGACCTTGCGCCCGCGCTTGCTGAGATGGTAAGCGTGCGCCAATCCGATAATTCCTGCGCCGACAATCGCATAATCGTAGCGGGTAGACATTTGATAGGAGTACTTTCCAGAGGAGTTTTTCAGAAGTATACCTTCTCTGACGAGCGGGAGAGTGTGAAATGTTTGTTAAGAGATGAGGGCTGTAACCCCAAAGAGTTACAGCCCTCAAAATGGCTAATCGCTACAGGCTCCAGCCCTCCCGATACTCGCGCCGAACGAGCGCGGTGGCTTCGGGGTCTTTCTTGAACTCTAGCTTACGCGAATCCCACACAAGTTTGCGCCCCGTGCGAAGCGCGATATTCCCTAGCAGAACCGACTCGGTCATGTTACCCGCATACTTGAAGTTGCTACCGGTCGGCGTGTGATTTTTACAGGCTTCAATCCACTGTAGGTAGTGACCGGGCGAACGCTTGATGGTGGGCGGAGGAAGTTTCGCGCCCTCGAACTGCGCTTTGGGAAGCAGTATCGGCATCCCGTTGTGGTCAATCAACAACTTCCCTTTGGTTCCAATGTACAGCGAACCGTTGTCAATTTTAGGCGAGGTCGCGCCTTCCAAAAGCGCGTCGGGCGGGCGGTGTTTGCCATCGTACCATGTCATCGCTACGCCCTCGCGTGTTTTCGTTTTTGGGAACTCGTACTTGATGATAGAAGAGGTGGGAGGACTGTCCGGCGTTGCGCCCTCGCTAGTCGCCGAAACCGTGGTAGGCGCTCCTAAACCAAGCGCCCAGAAGACCGGATCCATCAGGTGACACGCCATATCGCCCAACGCCCCCGTGCCGAAGTCCCACCAGCCGCGCCACACGAACGGAAGATAGTCGGGGCTATACATTCGCATTGCGGCGGGACCAATCCAAGACTCCCAGTTCAGGGTGGTAGGCGGAAGCATGATTTTGGTAGGGCGGCTCAAGCCTTGGGGCCAGATAGGGCGGTCAGTCCACACATGAACTTCGCGCACCTCTCCAATTACGCCCCCTTGAATAATCTCCACAAGGCGGTGATAGCCCTCAAAAGCGTGTCCCTGCGTTCCCATCTGAGTTGCGAGGCGAGGTCTGCTCTGCGCTAAATTAGCGATTTCACGCGCCTCCCAAACCGAGTGAGTAAGCGGCTTCTGGCAGTAGACGTGCTTATCGTTGTGAAGCGCAAGAGCCGTCGCTACTGCGTGATTATGGTCGGGGATAGTGACCGTTACCGCGTCGAACTCCTTGTGGAATTTGTCAAACATTTCGCGAAAATCTTGGAATCTTTTTGCGTTAGGATACCGCTCAAAGGTACTCGCCGCTCGCCGCTCATCCACATCGCACAGCGCGACGATGTTCTCGCCGCTCACGCCGTTCACGTCCGTCGCGCCCTGCCCCCCAACGCCGATACAGGCGATATTCAGTTTTTCGTTGGGCGATTTCCGTTTTTTGCGTTGCGCCGTCGCCGGCTCCGCCCAAACGCCCCCCAGCGTCCCTAGCCCGCTTGCAAGAGTCGCCTTTTGAATCATCTCGCGTCTTGATAAAGAATCCGCCATACGCCAACACTCCTTTTCTCCGTACCGATTGGGAGAGATATTTGAGATTAGAATACGCCGTCCTCCCGCCAAGTTCCTTCCAGAAATTGTGAAACTCCCCGCCTAAAGGTTAGAGGCTTTCTACTTCAATGCCAACTGCTTCCATAGTCAAACTTTCAACGTAATCTACTCACGCTATGCAATGCGACCTAACCCCCTAGCCTCCTTCCCGAAACGGGAGTAAGGGACTCTCTTTGGAATAAGTGTTCCCTTTGAAAACCACAGAGCCTCTCGCCCCCGTCCCCCAATGCGCCCTCAATCTGTCCTGTGGACATCTTTCTCCCGGTTCGGGAGAAAGACCTGTCTACGAGGTGGTCAGGTTTGGCGATAGATTGTGGAACAGTTTAA
>CAIJLM010000009.1 GCA_903821495.1 uncultured Chthonomonas sp.
CGAATCGTCGGCTCTGCTCTGCGCCCAGCACGCAGGTCTGCTCGCGGATGTGTTGGAGGACGAGAATATCGCGCTCACGGTCGTCGGGCGGATGTCCACAGGAACCTTTGACTTCTCCATTCAGGAAAGTCAGTCTACTCCCGACAGCGCAAAAACTTCAAGGGTACTGAATGTGGACAGGGCGCAGTGCGAGATTGACGGCGCGTTCGAGAGCGCGGACTCCTTCGCTATTCTTGAGGTGAAGAACGAGGAGGTGAACGACTTCCATATCCGGCAGTTGTACTACCCGTACCGTCTCTGGCGCAATAAGATGAGCAAACCGGTAGTGCCCATCTTTCTCACCTACTCCAATGAGGTGTTCTCGTTTAGCGTCTATGACTTCGTTCGCCCCGACGACTACAACTCTCTGAAGTTAGTGAAACGAAAACGGTACCAGATAGCCCCTACAGAGATAGAGATTTCGGACATACGGAGACTGTTGGCGCAGACGAAGGTTGTTCCAGAACCGACCGATGTCCCGTTCCCGCAAGCCGACCGCTTTGAGCGGGTGATTGACCTGCTGGGGCAGATGTACGCCACGAATGGGAGTTTGGAGCAGGAGGAGATAACGACGAATTATGACTTCGACCACCGTCAAACGCAGTACTACACGAATGCAGGACGGTATCTGGGACTACTGGAGCGTAAAGAAGAGGGCGGGGCGGGAGTGTCCTACGCGCTCACTTCTCCCGGGCGACAAATCATGAACAAGGCTCCGAAAGCGCGTAATCTGGATTTGGTGGAACTCATCCTGTCGCACTCCGTGTTTCGGGAGGCGGCGGAGTACTACCTTGCCCATGCCGCCGCGCCGCCCGTTGAGGCGATACTGGGTTCCATGCGAGACGCCAGGTTGGCGATTAACGATACTACGGGCGCTCGCAGGGCGCAGAGCGTTCTTGGATGGGTGCGCTGGATGATGAGTCTCACCTCCGAGGGGTAGCCACTGACCTAGTAGCGAAGAGCGCCCGTCGCTTAAACATATCGACTAATCTATGAGGTTCCAGAACGCCTGAGCGTTGGGATTAAACACGTCCGGGCAACCGGGACAGGGATGCGCGGGGTCGTCGTCCGCCGCCATGGGGCTCACCGCGCCTGGAGCGAGCGCTTTGACGTGTCCGTCCAGCATAATATAGTTCCCTAACCCGCCGTGCCGAACCGCCTGAGTGTGGTCGCTATGCCGCGTGTAGAACTGCTCCCTTATGAGGGCGCCGCCAATCGCCGTATTGTTCTCAATGTTCGTTCCGTCGCTGGAGTCGCCGTCACGCATAAGAATGGTCTGCGTCACCCTTGAAACTGCGGCGATAGACGTACCGTCTCCAGAGGTAGTTTCCGCACTCCCGTCCACACGGCTACCCGTTAAATAGAGGCTCAGATGATAGCTCGTTGCGTTGGCGAGACAGAGCGAACCGTTGGAGTTGAGCGTTTTACCATCGAAGGTCACGGAATCCTGAGGACAACGCCATATCTCTACGCTTTTCAAATAGGGATGGAGAAAGCCTTCCGGTCTTCCTAAAGCGGCATCGGCGGGAGAGAAGGCGTTATCCCCC
>CAIJLM010000010.1 GCA_903821495.1 uncultured Chthonomonas sp.
ACAATCGGTATTGACTGCACTACAACTTCTACTCAAAGGGAAACCTCTTTTCCCAGCGAGATAGCCTGAGTAGTTACGTGCATTGAGTGTTTCGCGGTTAATTCCCCACAACCCTGAACTCTTACGTTGCAGGAGGATAGGGCGATTGCGCTACCCTGCGCTCTAGTGGCTCATTTCCAGAGGGGCGCAGGGTAAGCGATAGGACAAGACTACAACTTCACGAGAAGAGACTCCATGCTCGTAGCCTTCGCCCGATAGATAGCGCAACCGAATGTCGGCAGGTCGGCGCGAAGCGGGGACTTTCCGGCAAGCAGAAAGTCCAGCGCGTTACGGAGGTCGTGCGATTTAACCATCGCCGCATTACGGTTGTCGTCTATGCGCCCGTGGTAGCGCAGAACGCCTTTCGCATCCGTGACGAAAACCTCTGGCGTAACCTGCGCGGAGATACGGTCTGCAATCACGTTTCCCGCGTCTTTCAGCACAGGAAAGGTGTACTTGGACTGCTTGGCGCGTTTTGCAATCTCTCCTACGGTCTCGTTCGCGCTAGAGTTTAGCGCGATGAAGCGCGCTCCTTTGGCGGTATAGGCTTGCGCGAGAGCGGCAATACGCCCATCATAGCCGCCAGAGCAGGGACATTCGGCGGACATCACAAACAGAACCGTCGCCTTCTGCCTATTGTCCCCGTAGAGAGACTCCCGCTTGCCATCGGACACGCGAGGCAGTGAGAAGTCGGGAAGCCGCTTTCCAATCAGGCGCGAAGGGGCGGGCGGACTTTTATCTAGGCAACACTCGGTCAACTCCACGAGTTGCTGACCGTGTTCCGCTGTATTCACCATCCCAATAGGGAGCAGAACGCGCCCATCGCCCCCCACAACATAAGAGGTTCGATTCCCCTCTTCAACGCCATATCTCCCCCCTGTCGCCCTCTTTGCGTCCAGCAGTATGGGAAAATTGAGATGTTCGGTATCGTGGACGGCTTTCGCGTTCGCCGGGGTTCCCTCCGCCACTGCGAACACCTTCACGCCGAGCGTGTCGAACTGCTTTATCGCTCTATTGATAGAGCGCAACTGCGTTACGGAGTCCGCGCCGAGGTCGGGCAGAAACGCCAGAGTCACGGGGCGATTGTGGTAGTCTTCCAGCCTGTGTTCGCGGTTGTCTTGGTCTTTCATGATGAACATGGGAGCGCTCTCGCCGGGGTTTAGCAGTCGCCCGCTCTCGTCCTTCATCCTCTTCAAGACTCCTCCTACTGCAATGGCTAGTATAAGGAGGAGACAAACGCCTATTTTAGCGGGAGAAGTAGATTTTGCTCCGCCCCCCTGTGGTATTGAAATCGGTTTCATAACATCTCTCCTACGGCTTTTCCGGGTCGTACCAGTCTACCGTTGGCGGTTGCCCAGTAGTCTGTCGCCATGTCTGGTCGAAGCGGTGGAACTTGGCGTGTCCCTCTGCGAAAACGTAGTTCGCTCCGCCCTGATGCCTCCGTATCGCTACCTGCTTAGGCTCGGCTCTGTCCATATCCCACTGCTCCGCCATGCCATCAGGGTCGTTGACTTTGGGAGGGTTGCCGAACATCATGGGCATAAAGTGGTCTTCCGTAACGGGGTCGGTTAGCTCCGCCACGATAATACACTGTGCAGGGGTATTTACGCTTGCCATTCGCACCCCGAAATAGGGCGGATGGTTTGGCGTAAAGTAGGCGTTTAGCCCATACGAAGTGGTTCTGCGTTCGCTCGGAACGTCCCAAAGCGGACTACTATCCGAGGGGCAGTGATGGATAAGCGGAGACTTGGAGTAGGGCTGAATCGTATCCACCCAGCTCTTAGCATCGCCCATCACGTCCCCATCGCTGATATGCCCGAAGGGATAGGCTTCGTCATGGTCTTGCGCGTACATAGAGATAGACATTCCCAACTGTCGGCAGTTGGAGAGGCAAGAGACGCTACGGGCTTTTTCTCGCGCTTGTGCGAAAACAGGAAACAGGATGGCGGCAAGTATCGCGATAATCGCTATCACGACAAGCAGTTCAATCAGCGTGAAGGCGTTACGTTTCATGGTAAGGTTTCTCCTTTTACAGGCGTAATGGTTGTTGTGTTTAGAAGGGTTACGCGGTGTAGAGGAGACGGGGAGGCGGAGTTAGCGTGTCTGTGGGTTGAGAAGAGAGCGGGGAGAGGCAGGGGGTCTCAACGAGAGGTCGTGTGGTTAGTGGCAGGGAGGCGAAGCGCGTAGGTAGCGCGACGGGAAAGCGTAGCGACTTGGCGGGCGAGGCGCTTTGCGAGGCGGCGCAGTTCGCTTGCACAGTCGTCTCGCTTCCTACCTCCGACGCTCGTAAGCAACAGCAGGCGATCCCCCCCAGACACTTCTGACATACGCAGGAGGTAGCGGACTCTATGGCGAAAGGGACTCGTTGCGAAGTGTAGCGGCTGGCAGGGGCGAACACGCCGAAAGCGAGGGCTATCAGGAGTATCAAGGCTATTCGCTTGTGTCCGTTCTGCACACGCATTCCGTTAGTATCCAGAAGAGTTAGTCTTAAAAGTAACTACTCACGCTTCCCTCTTCGACGTATTTTCCTGAAAACGCCTGTTTTCCCATTCGGGAAAATGGCGGTTTTCAAGAAACTTCTCGGATATTGACAAAAGTTTCTTGTTTTATGCCACTTTCTCGTTCGGGAAAATGGCGGTTTTCAGGAAACTTTCCGCAAAAACGGAGGCGCTAGGTAGACTCGCGAGGCTAAGTAGTTACTCTTAAAACATAGTGTACCTCACTTTTCCCCTCTTTTTCGCCATAGAGTAGTCGCTCTGATTCTACCGACTATATAGGTTAGAGATAGACTACAAGGGAGAGAGCAGATGGCGGCGGAAGACGCGGAGAAGACAGAAGCCCCAACAGCCCACAGGCGAAGCGAGGCTCGAAAAAAGGGACAGGTTGCAAAATCGGTGGAGTTGACCTCCGTAGCGGTTCTGTTTGGGATGATTATCGTCCTGAACTCTTTTATGCACACCGCCATTGAGGGGGTGATGGGCTATTTCGACGCCACTGTGCGCCACTTAGACGCTTCAAACTTCTCCCAACAGCGTTTTCAGCAAGATAATCTCGTGGCGGTGTGGACTCTAGCGCGTATTCTCGCTCCTATTCTGTTCACCGCCCTAGCCATAGGCGTAACCATCAACGTTATACAGGTGGGGCCCCTTTGGGCGACAGAAGCCCTCAAGCCTAACTTCCAAAAACTCAACCCCTTAACCGGTCTCAAAAACTTCGTCTCTATGCGCTCCTTTGTCGAACTGTTCAAAAACTTCTATAAAATAGGTATCTGCACATGGATTATCTATCACTCGGTGCAGGATAGTTACCCGCAACTACTGACGCTTTGGCGCATGGATTTACGAATGGCGGCGGGCGTTATCGGGGAGCTTATCTACAGTATGTCGCTTCGTATTGTGGGCGTGATGTTGGTTCTGGCAGGGCTAGACTACGCCTTTCAACGCTACTCGCTTGAAAAGAGCCTTCGTATGACCAAGCAAGAGGTTAAAGAGGAGTACAAGCGAAACGAATTCAACCCGCAGATTAAGTCAAAAATTCGCCAAAGGCAGAAGGAGATGTCCAAAAAGCGCATGATGGAGTCTGTTCCTACCGCCGACGCGGTAGTGACGAACCCAACTCACTTCGCTGTAGCGATAAAATACTCCGCAGACGAGATGGTAGCGCCGATAGTCGTAGCGAAGGGCAAGGATATACTTGCGTTTAGGATTCGAGAGATTGCGATAGATGCGGACGTGCCTATCATTGAGAACCCGCCTCTTGCTCGCGCCCTCTATCGTCAGGTCGAGATTGGGAATGCGATACCCGGCGACCTCTATCAAGCCGTCGCCGAAGTGCTGGCTTTCGTGTATGAGGTGAACCGACGACGCAAAGAGCGGGCGCGGATGGGCATTACATGGGATTGATTTACGGGGGCATTTCATTATCTCTAGCCCTCTCCCAATTCTGGGCGAGGGGTGACTAGAGCGGTAGGTATGTCTCTAGGATTGAGAGCCTAGAATAGATAGACCAACTGAAATGAAACACACCCGATTGATTTACGAGGGCTGAATAGTTTCCCAAAAGCGAAGAGAGCGCGGTAGCCCAATATGGCTACCGCGCTCTCTTCGCTCTGTTACGTTTTACAGGTCGTTCTGTTTACTTTAGGCTCATCGTCCAGCTAAGAATGTCTTGCCTAGAGACGAGCGTTCCCGTTGAGGCTGTGAAGCCCACAAACCCCGTTGTGTTCCCTATCATCGCAGGGATATTCACGTAGTAGGTATTGGATGTGGAGCGCCCCGTAGTCAAGTCCTTCACCCCGACAACAAGGGGCCAGCCCGTGTACGTCAGGTCGAACTGATACGTATGTCCCCAGTGGAAGTTGATGGGCGTATTCAGCAGGTTGGTAGCGGGAAGCGTAGGAGCCACCCCGTTACGGAAGACCCCGATAGAGTTGTCTCCCTCCCCAACATCGTTGAACAGGTCTATCTTAAACGCAACGCTATTAGGCATCTGCTGATAGCCCAGCCCCGAACCCGGAGCGCCCAGAGCCGTCACATCGTTGTTCTGTACGCAGAACGTCATACCTGCCGCCGTAGCCTTGGTAGGACTGTATACGAACGTCGTTCTGAACTTCTGGATGTTCACAGGGCGATTGAAGAACACGCTACTCGCAGTCAAAGTAGCGAGGTCGGTCAAGCGAAGGTTCGTCACCAGAGAGCCGGTAGAGCTACCTGTCGCCGCGCCTCCGTTGAAAACGAGGTCGTCCACATTCGGGAAGCCGGACGGATAGTTCGGATAGTCCCCTATCCCCACCGTAAGTAACGGAGGGTTCACACCCGGTTCACGCGAGGCGAACGAGTCCGCCACTGCGTCCGCGCCTTCGCGCTTCACCGCGAGGCTGATGTAACGCTGATGGTTGTCGCGGTACTTGCGAACCAGAGCCGAAACGTCCCAAATCTTCCATGCCAACGCGGGAGAGACCGTCGCGCTAGACTGTTTCGCGCCTAAAGCGGGAAGATTGTTCGCAGTTATCCCGCTCTCCGTCCATGTGTTATCAGGAACTTCGTACACCGTGTCGGTAGAGCTACCCGCCGCGCTACGAGCGCCGAACAGTTGGAGCCTTGCGGAGATGACCCCGGTTCCTGCAAAACCGCTCAGGTCGAAACGGAGGTAGGTCGTATCGCCTACGCTCACGCTGAGGTTCTGCGCGGATCCGAAGTTGGTTCCTGCGCTTGCGCCTGTTCTCACGAAGGAGTCTGCGACCCCAATGAGGTTGATTATCTGGTTGGGAACGGCGCTAGCGATGTTGGTAGGAGCGCTTACGCCCCGCCCGTTGATAGCCGACACCTCATAGTAGTAGGTGGTTCCGTTCTGAAGGTTGTTGTCGAGGTAGGTGGTCTCGTAGACATTGTCTGCGAGAAGCGCCATGTTAGTCGGGTCGGTTCCGCGCATAACGGAGTAGCGAACGGCAAGGTTGTCGCCCTTCGTCCAGTCGAGGCGTATCTGCGTGTTACCGGGCGTAGCGGTGAGAACTCCGGGAGTTGCGGGCGCAACGGCGGGAAGTAGTCCGTAGACCACGAGAGCGCCGCTACCGACGGTGTTGACATCGCCGAAGGAAGCCATGTAGACCTTGCCGTTAGCGACGGTGGGGGCTACGAACTTCGCGAAGTTGCCGATGGAATCCCTACTAAAATCCGCCTGTTCGCTGTTCCATAGTTCCGCCAATGCAAGGTCGGGTTCATCGTCGGGACCTTCGTCGCCATCGTCGAACGGCACTATGCTGTCCGCATCGTAAGCGTGCAGGATACCGGGAGAGGGTCCATTCCCGCCGCTAAGAGAGCGGCTCGCCCAGAGAATGCCTGTTCCCGCTTGATTGGCGTTGGAGGAGATAGCGAGAAAGCCGCCTGGGTCGGGGGCGATATCTAAACCCTCTACAACAGGGTCAGGGGTCATCATCTGGTTTTTAGTGAAACCATAGCCCATAAGCGGGCTGAACTCTCCCCAAACGTAGAGCATCTGCCCAAGCACGGGGCTGTTGTAGTAGACGGGGGAGTTGTGTATCTCTGCGTTTGTCGCCTGCACCCACTGGTAGGCGTGCGCGTCTTTGTCGCTGGCGACATATCCTCCCATGTTGCTGGTGTTCAGGAGGTAGAGAACCCCTGTTTTGCTACCCCCGACAACAAGGTTTGTGCCGGGTATGAGCGTCAAACCCGAAACTCCCGAGTCGAGGTCAGCGGCGTTCCATGCGTCTCGGTTGGTGGGCGCGAAGTAGTCTAGCACCCCCAGTCTGCCTCTAGCGTCAAACCCCATCTTGAGGTAGCACATTCCCCAGTTGTTCTTGGGGTCTCTGGGGTCTGTGGAGTTCGCTTTGAAGTCGCCGTTGCCAACAACGCAGTAGAGGTTGCCCACCGCATCCACCGTCATACCTTGACCGGACTGCCAGATACCGCCCAACTTGCCGTCTGGCGTGGTTGCGAAAGAGGTTTTGTAGGCGAGGGTCTTCGCGTCAAAGCAGATAATCCAGCCCGTATAGTTAAAGAGATCGCAGTGAGAAGCCCACGCTACGTAGACCACTCCATTCGCGAGAGTAAGCGCGACGCGCTGGCTCTGAATGGCGTTATCGAAGGTGTACGCCCCATAAGTTACAGTAGGAACGCGCCGGGGGCTGTTGACCTTCTCCTTGCCCGTCGCGATGTCGATGGCGTGGAACCACTGCACCCAACGCGAAGCGCCTGAATCTCCGGTGATGTTGCGGGAGAGTACATAGAGCGTATTCGTCGCAGGGTCTACTACGGGAGCGCTTAGTATGCCGACCTTCGTAGATATATTATAACAGTTGAAATCGGACATAGGCACGGGAAGCCCGAAGTTCATCTTCCAGTAGGGCTTATAGGCTTTCGGGTCGTCCGCGTCGAAAGCGAAGAGGTCGTTCGACTGGGTGGCGACGATGACGATGTTCTTCTTGCCTACTTTGGGGATAGTGACGTTGGAGACGACAAGCGGTTGCGCGTAGACCTCTCCGTCGAACTTTCGGACAAACAGTTTTCCGAAACTGTTCGCATTAACGTTTGCGGTGGTGAGAGTGGTCTCATTGAGGTTGGCTCCGGTGCGGGCGTTGTCGTTGTGTTGGGTCAACACGCTGACCTGCGCCTGCGAGACCGCGCTGAGGCTTAGTAGTCCGAGGGCGGTGAACGCCCCTTTCACAAATCTGCCTAAACGTCCCATGGGGGTGGAGGGGAGTTTATGCTCATAACGAAGGAGTTGCATAATCAATAGCCTTTCCTTAGTTTCCTTATAAGGGTAATCGTAAATAGCGCGTCATAGTGTGACGCAACAGAAACGCTACCCTCTTAATTCTAAGATTAACGGCGTTTCTCCTTCCAGTATAGCAAAGATTTATCAAGAACCGACGGGTCTATAAGGAATTTTGTGCGTCTCTCTTGAAATATCTCCTGCTTGCCCGTCAAAGCGGGGCTTAAACCGCTACTATTGAACGCGGAAGCAGGGCGCGAGTGGGAGATTTCGCCTTCTAACCGCGCAGAAAGAGAACTACTATGAGAAACTACCGAATCTGTATCGGGGCGTTTTGTTGCGCTCTTGTGTTGGGCTTGAGCGCTGTACGGGCTTTTGCTACGCCTAATAGCCCACATAGCCAAAAAAACGCGGACAATCCCCAAAAACCGCCCTACGAAACCCGCGAAGACCACGACCCGGACGGTATAGGCGTTTTCTATATGGGGCGAGAGATAGCGCAGGTGATGGGGCATCAGGCGGCGGACTGGCTGGATAGA
>CAIJLM010000011.1 GCA_903821495.1 uncultured Chthonomonas sp.
GGAATCGCCACCCTCTATGGCGAAATAACATACCAGCGCTCTGAACTATTGAGCGAACGCCACCATTCAAAGGATGAGAAACATTGGACATCACACCGGACAACCTACCAGTAAAAGTGGACAAGCCCTGGGGATACGAAATCTGGTACGCATGGACAGACCAGTACGTCGGGAAAATTATCCATGTCAACAAGGGGGGCAAACTCTCCCTACAGTACCACGACCTCAAGGACGAGACGAGTTACCTGCTGAAAGGCAAGCTTCTCCTCACCAAAGGAACCACCCCCGATAACCTCACCGTCACGGAGATAGGCGAAGGCTACACATGGCGCAACCGTCCGGGCGAGATACACACCATTGAGGGCGTGGAGGACGCGGATGTGCTAGAGGTCTCTACACCACACCTTGACGACGTGATTCGCCTCAAGGACAACTACGGCAGGGAAGGCACAAACGCGCCTTAACTACGTTTTACACGGGAAAAGGACTTTTCCTATGACGATTCGCGACTACCTGATTCGCACGGCGCAAGCCATCACCGATTCCGCGACAGAGGACTATACCGACAGAGCGACTTTCGAGCGCCTACAGCCGGAACGCCGTCATCAGTTTATGGAGATGATGGGGCTAGACAACCTGCCCGCCTATGAACATCGCCCCAAAGTTCCCTACACGATAACGGGCGTGGTTGAGCGTCCCGCCTACCGTATCGAAAAGTTATACTACGAGAGCCTGCCCAATCTCTACGTCACCGCGAACCTCTACCTACCGGAGTTTGGCGGCGACTCGCGCGGCAAGTTTCCGGGCGTTCTCTACGTCTGCGGTCACGCCGACACCCAGAAAGTCCACTATCAAGAGCATCCCCGCCGCTTTGCAGAGTTGGGCTTCGCCTGCCTTGTGGTGGAGACGGTGCAGTTAGGGGAGGTTCGCGGCTACCATCACGGCTGTTATCGGGAGGGGTGGTGGAACTGGTACAGCAGGGGCTACACGCCCGGCGGCGCGGAACTCCTCAACGGAATTCGCGGACTAGACCTCCTCGCGCAACGCAAGGAGATAGACCCGCATAGGCTCGGGGTTACAGGAATATCGGGGGGCGGCGCAGTGAGTTGGTATGTGGGCGCGGGGGACGAGCGCGTGAAGGTATGCGCCCCCGTCTGCGGAACCGCGACTCTCGCCTCGCATATCGCCGATAGAACGATAGACGGTCACTGCGACTGTATGTGGTGGAACAACATCTACGGCTGGGATTTGGCGGATGTCGGCGCTCTTGTCGCGCCACGCCCGCTAATGATAGCCTCCGCCAACCGCGACGAGATATTCACGATAGCCTCTATTCGTAAAGTTCACTCGCAACTCAAACGAATCTACGCGCTATCAGGCGCGGAGAAGAGCCTCCACCTTGTGGAGACGCCCGGCGGTCACTCCTACCACGAGCGTTCGCGCACAGCGATATTCTCGCTCTTCCTCAAGCATCTACAGGGCAAAGAGGTTCCGCCCGAAAAGGTCGGCGACGCGGACTTGACTCCCGCGCATCAGGATTCGGAGGATACCCTGCGCGTCTTCGCGCAGGGCGCGCTCCCCCAAGACCGAACGCCTACCATTCAAGATTCGTTCATCGCACGCCCCAAACCTCCCGCAATAACCGATAGCGCCTCCCTCGACAAAGCGAGAGGCGAGACCCGTGACCTTCTACGCGCCAAAACCTTCCGCCATTTTCCTGAAAACCGTCCGCTTTTGAACGTCGCGAAAGAGTTTGAATTTGTAGAGGGTTCGCGGGAAGGCTATCGCTTCGCCTATACGAGCGAAGAGGGTTGGCGGCTACACGCCTCCCTCCACCTGAACCCCGCCGCCCCGAAGCCTGCTCCCGTCGTTCTCGTTCTGCACTCGCCGGAGGAGGCGCGAGGCGATTCGGCGCGGTTCGCTTACGGGCTACCGGACAACGCGGCGCGAGTCTTCGCGGAGCTGCGCGGAGTTGGCGACACGGCATGGGGGCGGGAGTTGCAGTGGCACATACGCAGGGCTTCCGCGTGGACAGGGCGAACGGTTGCGAGTATGCGGGTCTGGGACGCGCTTCGCGCCCTCGAAGCGATTCGCAATCTACCGGAAATAGACCGCTCTCGCGTCTCCATCGCGGCGCGGGGCGAGATGTGCGTCGTCGCTCTGTACGCGGCTCTGCTGGACAGAAACATCAAGACGCTCTACCTGCAAAACCCGCCCCCGACACAGGACGCGCCCAGCGAGAAAAACGGCTACGGCGAAGCGATTGAGACGCTCGCCTCTCTGCGTATCGCCGACCTGCCGCAGGTAGCGGGGCTACTCTGTCCCGCCGAAATCGTCCTCGTGAACACGTCGCCCGAAACCTACCAGTGGGCGGAAAAACTGTATCAATCGCTCGGCTCCGCGGCGAAATTCCGCCGTGTTCCAGAACTCAAGGAGCGGACATCGTGAACCATTCGACCC
>CAIJLM010000012.1 GCA_903821495.1 uncultured Chthonomonas sp.
ACGGTTGAGGGCGACAAAAAGAAGACTGCGACGGGGCTGGTCGTCGGAACCAATCGCGACGGCGTGATAATGAATCCGACTCCGCTTCAAGAGGGGCGCTACTTCGAGGATAGCGAGACGGGAAAAAACCTGTGTATCTTAGGCGCGAAGCAGAAGGACGAACTTTTTCCGAAAACGAGCGCGATTGGAAAACAGGTGACTATCGCCGAAAAAAAGTGGACGATTGTGGGGGTGCTATCTAAACCGCAAAACGATGGCGGAGTGGGCAATGCAATACTCGGGTTGAGCGATTTTGTCTACCTGCCGGAGGGGGCGGTGCGACGCGATGTGAAGAGCGCTCAGATGAACCGTATCGTTCTTAAAACAGACTACCAACACCCCGCCGAGAAGATGATTGACACGATGATGCAGACACTGATGAAGGTGCATGACGGCAAGGAGGAGTTTGGAATTATCACCCAGAAAAAGGGGCTTTCTCTGGTGATAAAACTGGTCGGGATGGCGCAAGCCCTCCTCGTTTTAATCGCTGCGATTTCGCTTTTCGTGGCGGGCGTGGGTATTATGAATATCATGCTTGTCACCGTCACCGAGCGCACTCGCGAGATAGGAATCCGAAAGACGGTGGGCGCGAAGCAGAGAGACATCTTCTGGCAGTTTCTTACGGAGGCGGTGGTTCTCTCCATTTTGGGAGGGGTGTTAGGCTTGGGGCTATCTACGGTTATCTGTAAACTGATAGCGCGATTTTCGCAACTTACTCCGATAATTACGCCGCCCGTTATCGTTATGGGCATGGCGTTGTGTTTGACAGTGGGCGTGATATTCGGGGTCGCTCCTGCGCTTCGCGCCGCGCGCCTCAGCCCGATTGACGCGCTGCGCTATGAGTAGCCGGACTACCTTAGTAAAAGCATTTTAAGCGTCATGGCGAAACCTATCGCGATGACGATTTTGCGGACGTTCTTTTGCCCTACCTTTTTGGCGGTTCCCGCTCCCAAATAGCCTCCCAAAATTGCGCCTACCGCCATAATGAGCGCGATTTTCCAGTTTACGAGGCGGTTGGCGACAAAGATAACGATAGCGATGGCGTTGATGATTAAGCCATTGATGTTTTTGAAGCCGTTCATGCGGTGGATATTGGTAAAGCCCATCAAGCCAAACGCCGCCAGCTGTAGAATGCCTATCCCCGCCCCGAAGTATCCTCCGTACACCGAGACCGCGAACTGAAACGCGAGGAGCGCAAACCATGCGCTTAATGAGGCGTTTTGAGAGGAGAAAACGGGGTCGCCTTTGGGGTGCGCGGGCGCGTCGGGCGCGTCGTCTTCCGTTTTCTTACGCTCCAAGCGTCGTTTCTGCCACCGTGATAGCGGCTCTTGAAAGAGGAAGAGCAGGGTCGCCGTCAAAATGAGGTAGGGGACAATCGCTTTGAAGCGGCTCTCTGGGGTGTTTACTAGAAGTAACGCCCCCAACAGTCCTCCGAATAGGCTCGGAACGGCGAGGCGCAACATCGTCCCTTTGCCATCGTGCATTTCGTCGCGGTAGTTCCAGAGGCTACTTATCTGACCGGGCCATAGCGCCACTGTGCTAGTGGCGTTCGCCATCGTTAGAGGGATGCCGCAACTGATGAGCATTGGGAAAGTGACGAGGGTTCCCCCGCCCGCTACGGCGTTGATGGCTCCGCCTATAAATGCCGCGCCGAACAGCATGGCGTACTGATACCCGTTTAACACGATAGGTCGAGACTCTCCTGAATTTTACTTGGTAGGGAGAGTGTACCCTGTAGAGAGGTCTCCGCTCACGCTTTCAGGAGAAAACAGAAAAACCCCCTCGCCCAGAGTTGAACGAGGGGGTGAGAAGACAGAGGCTTACGCCGTTGGAGCCTAGCGTGTATTCACCTGATACACATCGTCGCCTTCCGACTGCGGACTCATCTGATGCAACTGTCTGATTTGAGCTGCGTTAAGATGGAGAGAGCCGGGCTTTTGGGGACGCGGGATGTTGTTGTTACCATAGAACTCCGAGTTCTCAGCGGGCTTGCCGCCATCGTCTATTCCGTCGGGTCCCACGCTATAGAGCAGATACTTCGCGCCCTGATTCACGTATTTTAGGGGCTGACCGAGGTTGAATGAGTCTCGCGGCAGTTCCGAGAGGTACTTTCCCTTCACCAACTCCTGTAGAGAAGCGGGATACGCCTTACGCTCTGCGCGGTAGGCTTGAAGGGCGAGCGCGGTCAACATCATGCGGTTATCCGTCTGATTCTGGACGAACTTAAACTCCGCTTGAGAGAAGACTGGGCAGAATATCTGAGAGAGCATATCGTTCGGAACGGGCGGCGCGGGTCTACTCTTTCGGTATGGTAGCTCGGCTTCTGCGATAATCGCATCGCAGTACTCGGTGATGTTCTTCATACTCGCTCGCTTGTTTACGAATAGGAAACGCAGGGCTTGCATTCGGTTCGACCAACTTCCGCTGGAAGAGTTTTCTCCCCCATAGAGTAGATTTACATAGGAAGTCCGCCAACTTATTTGATGGAAAATCTCCATAAGAGAAGCCTGCATAGCCAGTTTCTCTTCGCGTAGTATTTGGGCGTAAGAGACCTCTTCAGAGAGAATGCTCTCCATACGCTTGACGGCGCTTCGCGCCTCTTCCGCGCTCAGGTTCTCGATAATCGGTTGGGTATGCGCCCGCCCAATCGCTTGGATAGCGATACTGACAAGCCCTGCAATGAGCGTTCCATCTTTAGGACACTCCCGCCCTAGATAGAGACTATCTAGTCGACTGTTGATGGCTTCCCCCCAGTCCGCTTGGTCTGCATAGACATCTGATTCTAGCGTCAGAGTTCGAGCGAGGTTGCGAAAACTTGCGAACTGCGGTAGGAGTTGGGAGGCGGAGCGCAACGGCGGATTCATAAATGGATACTGGAACCCCTCCCTCATGCGCGTTAAGGCGGGTTCAAATTTCTCTATCGCCTCCGCCCGCATCTGCGGCGTGAACTTTTGAATGTGAGAACGAAGGTCGTGCAAATCCGTCTCCATATCCGAAACCGTTTTGCTCTCCGCCTTCAACGCCTCCGTCATTTTGCCCGCCTCATAGTAGTAGTCGTAGGCGTTTGGTTTGGGCATCGTAGGGCTTGGAATGTTGACAGTAGGGTCTACGTTCAGTTCGTGGAACGTAACTCCCGCTGTCAATAGAAGCCCGCAAGCGACGACTCCGTAAGCCCTCAGATGTTTGGGGCTAAGTAGGCGGTTGCGTTTACGCGCTAACTCTACAGAAAAGGGCATTCCTCCCTGTGCATTCTGAATGGTTTGCAGAGTTCGCTCTAGCCCTTGCGCGGGTGTGGAGACCTTGCGAAACGCTCTGACCTCTGCGTTTATCAGAGCGTCCGACTTTCGATATTGACGACATTTCGCGCAGGTTAGCAGTCGCCACAGTGTTACAAAACGACTTTTAGCGGGTATGTGTTCACACTTCTTCATGGTTGACCTCCGGTAGTGCGGGCGCGATGGATAAGGACGAGGGGGCTGTGTTCAGAGCGAGGCGAGGGTTCTCGTCTCGTAGCAGTTCGCGGAGGTGTTGACGCGCTATAAAGAGGCGCGACTTCACCGTGCCAGGGGGTATTCCGAGAACCTCTGCGACCTCCGCAATAGAGAGGTCTTGAACGTGGTATAGAATAAAAGCCCCGCGATGCTCTTCGGACAGTTGGGAGAGGGCGTTCGCTATGTCCAGCGAAAGGAGCGTGTCGCTTTGCGCGGTATCTGGTAGTTCCCCTAACAGCGAGAGAGAGAGATGCTCTTTGCGGTCTCGGCGCCAGTGGAGATACTCATTCCATGCAATACGGTGTAGCCATGTACGTATCAATGAGTGGTTGCGGAAGCTAGCGACCGCCTGCCATGCCTTCACAAAGGTCTGTTGTGTGAGGTCTTGCGCGGTATCGGGGTTATGGCTTAGATGATAGAGCAGGCGATAGATATGGGGGTAGTGTTCGCGCACGAACCACTCTCCCGCCGCTTTGTCTCCTTTGAGGAGCGCCTGAACCCAAAAGCGTTCTTTTCGTAGCATTTTTATCTCCCGAACGTGTATGTCCTGACTCTATAGAGCCTTGTCGCCTGACATCGGTTCAGCGCAGGTAAGGTTTTTTGAGAAAAAGCGGGTAACGAGAGAGAAACAGCGACGGGCAGACGCAACAGCGTCTGCCCGTCTTGAGAGGCGCACACCTTTTTTACTGAGGAATGCCGCCCGGCATAGTCTTATAGATGTCCTCAATCAACTGCTTATCCTTCTGGCTTGGCTCATGCTTGGGGTCTACCTTGAGGGCGCGACGCAGAAGCGCGAGGGAGGCGCGGTACAGAATACGGGGCTGTTTGCTTCCGTTGACCATCGCCGTATGCCCGTACTGATAGCAAGCCTCTACATACGCCTTTTTGGCTTTCGCGTCTTTCGGCTTCTTCTTCATCTCAGCTTCAGCGGTCTTGAACGTTTTCTCTAGCGGCGCAAGGGTCGCATCGGCTTTCACCGCCTGCTGTAGCGCCTGCTCTACGGTCATCTTGGGGGCTTTACCCGCGAAGGGGGCTTGCATTGCGCCGCTATGGGGCGATTTGTCTTTTGGAGGCGCGGCGGGCTTCTGTTGGGCGTTCGCGCTGAGGGCGAGAACAAGCATACCAGCGACGACAATGGGCTTTAGGGCTGTCTTGAACATAGTGAATACTCCTTTAGGGCGGGTTTCGGGGCGTTGAACGCCCCAGAGAGATAGGCTCTTAGGGTGATTATACCTCTTGAGCGAAAGAATAGAGCGACATATTTTCTTGACATCGCCTCTCAATTGGCGTATAATTTCTGAGCCTATCCGATGGAGTTTTATACGGGGTGTGGCTCAGCATGGTAGAGTACACGGTTCGGGACCGTGAGGTCGCGAGTTCGAATCTCGCCACCCCGACTATATCGCAAAAGCGCGTGGTTACAGACTGGCTCTGTAACCACGCGCTTTTTGTTTTGATGTGTTCTCAACGGAACCTCTTTTCAACACAACCCTCAATTTCAAAAGCGTTCTCAATGGCGGCGATAGCCTGCTTTTCGCGCTCCTCCCAACTACCTTGCAAAAGAACATAAGGACGTTGAAGTCTGTCAAGAATGGAGAGGCGCTGCGCTAAAAAGTGTCGCCTTTCCTCAAAATCGGGCTGAAAGCGTTGCGCGTCCTCTATCCACTCTTCTTGGGGATTCACTACCCGACACTTTTATGTCGGCGTACACTTGGCTACTATTGAGCCGTGTTCAAAGGTTGTTTAGCCGCCCCACTTTAGTTTGAGGTTGCGCTTGAGGTACTCTGTTTCTTACCACAGAAAAGGAGTACCCAATGAGCGACAACCT
>CAIJLM010000013.1 GCA_903821495.1 uncultured Chthonomonas sp.
AAGGGGCAGGGGTTGAGGGCTAGGAGAGGTTGCGCGGGTTATGTGAAGAAGCCCAACCCTGAACTCTTACCCGACGGAGAGTCTTTAGAGATAATGAGAAGCCTTCCAGTCGAAACCGTCAATCCGTCCGCAGGGCGGACGCGCTTACTAGGCAGGGGCTGAAAAAGCCCCCTGCCTAGATTGAGGTTATTGAAGAGGCGAGGCGAAACTACGAAACCGAGTATTTGCCCGGTAGCGACATCGGCGCGATAGGTAGGGTCATGTTCCAGCCCAGATTAGCGGGGAAGAGGTTCTCTTGCGATTTTAGCATCTGCTCCCACGTTATCTCTTGACCGGAGTACGCCGCCATGCGCCCCATAATCCCCGCCAGAGTGCTTCGCGCCATGCGTTCGCCATCGTTGATAGGCGTACCGCGACGGATAGCCGCGTACATCTCGTCATGCTCCACCTGATACATATTCTTATCCTGCCCGTTATAGCGCCACTTGCCCGCGTCGTTCAGAATTTCGACATGACCGCCCCGTATATTCCCGAACCCTTTCGCGCCTGCGATATAGTCCGAGTTATCGTTATGTTGGCAGGGGATTTGACGCTGCGCCATCGTTGCGCGGGTTCCGTCCGCCCACTCATAAAACACGTCGATATGGTCGTAGATATTGCCCTCGCCATTAGGCATATCGCGTCCGCCGGTTCCCACGCATTTGACGGGCGGAACGTCCTTCATCGCCCATAGGATTTTGTCCACGCTATGGCAGGCTTGCTCCACCAGACCGTCGCCGCAGAGCCAAACGAAGTTGTACCAGTTGCGAATCTGCCACTCCACATCGCTCATACCCGCTGGGCGCTCCGAGGCGGGAGGCATGGGCTTGACAGGGCTGGTAAGGTAGGTCGCGTGGATGTGGCGGACTTGCCCAATCGCTCCATCCTGCACGCGTCGGAAAAACTCTCTGCGCGGGTAGTCGTAGCGCCAACAGAAACCCGCCACGAAGTTCAGCTTCTTCGCCTTCGCCTCGCGCGCGGCTTCCAGAGCGATATGCACTCCCGCCGCATCTGTACCCATCGGTTTTTCGGCGAAGATATGCTTGTTCGCCGCTACCGCCGCCTTGATGTGCAGGGGGCGAAAGCCGGGAGGAGTCGTCAGTAAAACGACATCCACATCGCTCGCTATCACCTTCTTATAAGCGTCTAGCCCGACGAACGCATGGTCTGGCGTAACCTGCACGCGCTCGGCGATTCCCGCTTCGCCTTTGAGCGCTCGGAGGCTACTGTCTATTTGAGATTGAAAGGCGTCGCCTACTGCGACGAGAATAACGCCGGGGTCTGCGTTCAGGGCTTGGGCGGCGGCTCCTGTGCCGCGCCCTCCGCACCCGATAAGCCCGATTCTTATCTTTCCTGAGCCTTGCGCGTGAACATGACTACTGGAGGCGAGCAGAGTCGCCGCCCCGGTAGCGGTGGCGGTTGTCAGAAAATCGCGCCGCGAGGGCGAGGTCTTTTTTTCTGGATTCATTGAGGAACGCTCCTTTTGCTACAGCGTACACTGTGCGAGTTGGATGGTTAGACAGAAGGGGGGGCGCGGTTGTTGCGTGAACTTAGAGAGAAAAGGCTAACCCACTCTGCCTAGAATGAGATATTTGCAGTCAATTCGTTGTGTCGCCTTCTGATTCCTGCGTAATAGTTTAGGGTTGTAGGAATTTGCTATCGCCTCTCTTCCTGCGCTATGAGGTAGGAGACAACCCGCTAAATTTCTCCGCGTGGTATTCCGATATAAAAAGAGGAGACCTTACGTCCCTTGAGAATTTTTGCGTCTCTCTGGTATTTTTGTGGAAGATATGCTAAACTCTGATAAGATAGATAACGCTACCTGTTAGCAGATACCGCTACTATCCACGACCCTTCGCTAGATTCCGCCAATCATTCTCTGTCACGCTCGTTCACGCTATTACGTTTTATCTTGTTGCAATACACAGAAGGAGGCTCGCTGAATGCTCCACAATCCCCGAAATCGTTCGCTAGGACGCACGTTCGCCCTAAGCGTTGTTATGCTCGCCCTCTCATGCCTCGCGCACGCCACCCCGAAACATTTTGCGGGAGTGCGTCTCAAAATAGCGGGTAAATATATCGCTGACACCGTTCCTACGCTATCGAACGGCGCGGAGGCGTATACGGGTATGGGCGTTCTCCGCTATGTGGGCGCGACAGGCAGGGTCGCTCATGGAGGCGATTCCGCCCTCATCACAACCGCCGACGGCGTACAGACAGAGGTAGGATTCGCCCGAATAGAAGGACGCTCGCTTCTGCCGCTCTCGGAAATCGCTCGTCTCATTAAGGGCGTGGTAGTGCGCGGGTACGACAAATCGGATGTAGCGGACACATCAGATAGAGAGACCCTCTACCTGCTTGCGAAGGTCACGCGGATACAGGTCAAGGATGGCGGACTGCGCGTAGAGACCAGTTTCCCCGTTCCCTACCGCGTGCGAAATGTAGCCCTGCCGGGAGACTATCGCGGCTATGTAGACTGCATCGGGGCGACAGTTTCCGATACCATTACGCCTCAAGTCGCCTCCGACATGGCGCGAAACGTGCGCCGAGTACGCACAGGGCAGAACGACAGCGACATAGCGCGGGTTGTGGTGGAGTTTCAGGAGAAGCAGGGGCTACAGGTCGCCGACACGCCCTCCAACACGACACGGCGCATTGTGGCGAGAGTCACAGAGGGCGCGATTGATTACAGCGGAGACCGCGACGTAGCTGCGCGACGCGACGACAAGTCGCTTCAACGCCCAAGCAAATTCGGAAGCGCGACGAGCGGGCAGGATTTAGACCGCGACGACGCGGCGGGTTCCGGCTACAAAAGCCGCCCCGTCACAAGCGGATACCGCCCTGAACCAAAACGAAACTCATTAGGCTCGCGCTCTGGCGGCGTTCGCCGAGAGCCTGTCTCCATTCAGGCGATAACCGCCACGCTAGAGCCAAACGACCAGATACGCCTCGAAATCGTCTTGAATGGCGCTGTGCAACCCACTATTCGCTATGTGAGCGACAAAGCGCAGATGGTCATCGACCTGCCCAACACAACGCTCTCCCTAGAGCAGTCGCGGCAAGCCCTGCAAGACTTAAACTATCCGGGAGCGAAGCGCCTCATGGCGTATCTGCTGGAAGACTCGCTCTCAACCACCCGTATCGCGCTGGACGCGCCGCGAAATCTGCGATTCCGAACTCGTATGCTAGATAACGTGCTACGAATAGACCTCAAAGCGCCGGAACAACGCTCTGGCTCTCTTGCAGGAAAGCGAATTGTTGTAGACGCAGGGCATGGCGGGGCGCAGACAGGCGCAAGCGCCTACGAGGGCGTGCTAGTCTATGAAAAGAACCTGACCCTCGCCTTCGCCCTGAAACTACGCACCGCGCTAGAGGCGATGGGCGCAGAGGTTATTATGACGCGAGAGAGCGACGCGCTCGTTCCCATCTACGACCGCCCCGCGCTTGCAAACAGCATCGGAGCCGACCTCTTTGTGAGCATTCACAACGACTCGTCGCCCCGCGCCAACGCCGCATCGGGAACCTCCACCTACTATCATGGAGACGACCCGAAATCACGCCGACTCGCCCTCGCCGTGCAGGACGCGGTAGCGGCGGTGAGCGGGCTTCCTAGCCGAAAAGCCCTCTCCGATTTCATACTGTACCGTAATGGATTGGCGGTGCTTCGCAGTAGCAAAATGCCCGCTATCCTCGTAGAAGTCGCCTATATTAACAACGATAGCGATAGAAAAAGACTGATTGACCCGGAGTTTCAGCAGACCGTAGCCGACGCGATAGCGCAAGGAGTCTCTAGCTACTGCGCGGGCGCGGAACCCGACTTTAATGGTAATGACGGACGCACTCGCAATCCCGACCCCGAAACAAATACGCCTAAAGAGACTCCAAAGGATACGCCAGATGAAAGCTAGTTTTGGTCTTATGTTGGCGAGAGCGATTCTCGTATGCGGCGCGGCAGTCGCCGGAGGCTCCTACTTCGCTACCCAAAAGCCCGCCGTCTCTCATGCAGAGAAGGCGGTGAAAGAGAAGCCCGTCCACAAATCGGTTAAAGGGGAAGAGGGGGAGGAGCGAGAAGAGGAACCTGCAAAGCGCCCTGCGCCACAACAGGCTACCATCCGAGAAGCTATCGCGCAACTACTTAAAAACGAGGGGGGGCAGCTCTTTCCCAAAGGAACGAGAGTGGTAGGAGTGAACCTCAAAGAGGGGCTTGCTACGCTCGACTTCAGTGAAGAGTTTAAGCAGATAGAGACGATGGGAGAGTCTACGGAGTCGGAGGCGCAAAAAGCCATCATCGGCGCTCTGGTGCGTTTCCCTGTAGAAAAGGCGCGTGTCGTTGTGGAAGGGAAGCCGTACTCTAGCGCGGCGGTGGACTGGAGCCAGCCCTTCGCAGTGCAGTAGCCTCCCTAAAAGTGGATAGCCGTCATCAGTTGAAACGCCCAGCCCTGCTTCGATTGCGCGGGGGATGCGCCGTTCCCCCAAGCCTGACTCAGCTCCGCTGTGAAGTATTTTGAGAGAATATGCTTCACGCCAATGGTGTACAGTTGCGCCGTTCCCGGCTCTTTGACGGTGGTATACGCGCCCGAATAGGGGTCGTAATAGCCTTCGGTAACGATTCCCGAACTGGCTTCCAGACGCGCTAGAAAAGTAGTGCGCGTCAGTTTCGGCGGGTGATAGAAGATGTCGAAGTAGTAGCCCGAAGCGTGGGCTTTACTCGTGCGCCCAAAGAAGAACTCGCCGCGGGTCTGAATGTGAGGGGCTGTCCAGCGCCAGTCTAAGCCAAAAATACGGCTCTGCCCTGTGCCAATTCGTTCCGTTTCCAGAAGCGTGTTCAAGCCGACTATCCAACTCTCTTTATAGAACTGTACGCGCCCCACAACATGGTTGAAGCGCATAGGGAGCGGCTCCCAGTTACGCGCATGAGCGTCAATCAGCCCTACCTGATACTGCATCGCGCCCGCGCCGCCATGCCAGTCCACGCCGGTATCAATTCGGTTCAGAGCCAGCCCAGAGCCTAGAGACATATTTTTGATGAGAGGTTGGCGCGGAAAGCCAGAGTACCAGAGTTCCGTCCAGTCGCTATGCCCAAAAGCGGAGCGGAAGCGCCCAACGCGCCACTGCTGTTTGTCGCCTCCGAACTCCACGAAGTTTTCGTCCAGAATGCGCTTGCCAAAAATCTCAAACTCTCCGAGTACAAAACGGAGATGCGGCGAGACCCTACCTTCGAGGGATGTCCAGTTCGCAATGTCGCGCACTCCTGCGGTATGTCTATCACCCTGCGCCATCCAGTAGTTTTCCATAACGCCCGATAGTTTGAACTTGTCGCCCTGCGCCTTTGCATGGGTTTCTGTTCCCAGCAGAAAGCATACAAAGAGCCATCCTAGCAGTGTTCGTTTCATCCGTGTCGTCGCCTCTCGCCAAATTACTATGCTGTGATTATAGGTCACTCCGCTCGTGCAAGTCAATACGCTGCGCTCGGAGGAGTCGTCCATCCTTCTATTATTGGCTAGGATAAGGGGGAATTAGATACCCGTAAACAGTGTTCAGCGCAACAAAACCTAGTAGAATTAGTGGTTTTTTGATTTATAATAGAGTAATTCCTCGCTTGTATCGTCAATAGAGGAACCATGCGGGCAGTTAAAGCCGATATATAGGGTAGGAGCTACGTTACTGCGCCCGCGAGAAACCCTGTTTTGGCGGAACCGTCGCTCCTTCCCCTAGAGAAATCGCGAAGAATCGCCAAAATTGCAAGATAACGTCACCCTCCAATCCGCCTCTCCACGCAAAGATGAGGCTTGGAGCGACACGAACGCTCTCTAAATAAGGAACGCACTGGGTCGCGAAATCGGTCGGACTGGGGCGTTAAGAGGAGTAAATGATGAGGACGACACTCTGTTTTACGGTGGCTTTAGGGATGGCGCTGTGCGCCGGCGTTGGCGTTTCCAAACCCGCGGATACGACCGACTTTTCAGGGCAGGTAGCGCGTTTTGGCAAGGTTAGCGCGAAGGAGTGCGTCGTCTACCTCGAAGGCGCGAAGAGGGCGGAGCCGCTGAAGAGAGCCGTTGTCGACCAGAGAAGCAAGGTCTTTATTCCTCATGTTTCCGTGATAACACGCGGGACTACCGTGCAGTTTCCCAATAACGACTCTGTTTTCCATAACGTTTTCGCCTACTATGACGCAAAGAAATTCGACCTCGGCAACTACCCGCGTGGCGCGTCGCGCTCCGTGACTTTTGATAAGACGGGCGTAGTCGCTATCCTTTGCAACATCCACGCCGAGATGAGCGCGTACATTTTGGTTGTAGATACTCCCTACTATACTGTGACGGATAGTAAGGGGCGGTTCAGCATTCATAACGTTCCGCCGGGCGAGTACACGCTACACGCTTGGCATGAGAGTGGCTTTGCGCTTCAAAAACGTATCGCTGTGAAAATGGGACAGACCGTTGCGTCGCTTACCCTGACCAAAGAGTAGAGGGACTGTTATGAGATTTACTCTAAGAACAAGACTTTTATTGATGATTGCTGGCGCTTTCGCCGGTTTAGCCCTCGCTACGCTTGTGGCGATTGCCTTCCTGATGAATAGGGAGGTTAGTCGCATGGTGCGGAACGATGTGCAGGCGAGCGGCAACCTACTCAACTACGTTTTGAGCAAGGATAGCGCCGAGTTGACCAAATCGTTGAGAATGCTTTCGCGCCAACCCAGTGTGAAGGGCTATATCGTTGGTCAGGGCAACATCAGTAAACTCGACTACGCCACTCTCTCCGATTACGCTCATGAGTGGTTGCCAGACCTCAACGCCTCCGCCATTGTGATGACGGATGCGCGGGGCGTGGTGCGCGGGCAAGCGGGAGATATGAGCGCTTTTGGCGTAAATCTAAGTCGAAAAGAGGGTGTTACGGAAGCCTTGGAGGGGACGGTTTGGAGCGGCGTTCAGGTGAACCAGGACCGCCTCATGCTCGCGGTATCTGTGCCAGTGATAGTAGGCAATTTTTCGCAAGGAACCATAACCGCGTATCGCTTCATCGATGCGGCAGTAGCTGGCGAACTCAAGAAGGCTCTTGGAACCGACATCGCTTTTGTGAATCGCGGTAGCGTGATGGGCGCTTCAACCGCTCTCCCTAAGACGATACCCACCCCCCAGGGCTACCCCGCTTATGTTCCATTAGGGGGTAAGACCTACGTCGCTTTGTATGCGCCCCTCCCGAATACGCTCATGGGCAAAAACCTTGGATTTGTGACTATGCGCTCTTATGACCGGGCTGTTGCGCCCTATATGAGCTTCGAGAGGGCGTTGCTCGCTCTTCTAGCCGTCGCTCTCGTTCTTGGGCTTGTGATGGGAGGAGCGGTGGCGCGGGGCGTGACTCAGCCGCTGGACGAAGTTGTGAGCGCCGCGCAAAAAATAAGCCAGGGCGAGTGGCCCGAACCCATTGAGCCGCGCCGCACGGATGAAATTGGGCTTCTTCAGCGGGTTTTCAATCAGATGGCTCTCTCCCTGAAAACGAGTCAAGAGCGACTTCTAGGTTTAATTGATACCGATATGCTGACAGGTTTAGACAATCACCGCCGCTTTCAAGAGCGCTTGGAGCAGGAGGTTCGGCGTTGCGCTATATCGGGCGAGGCTCTCTCGATTCTTCTGTTTGATATAGACCATTTTCAGGAGTACAACCGTAAGTATGGTCATGTAGAGGGGGATAACGCGCTCAAGCGTATATCCTCTATCTTGAGCGATAGCGTGCCGGAGGTGGCTATTCTCGCTCGCTATGGCGGAGAGAAGTTTGTCGCTCTCACGCCTCAGTTGAGCATTGGCGAGGCGGCGGAGTTGGCGGAGGCGATACGCCTGCAAGTCGCTCTGTCCGCGTTGGAGGATAAGGGGCGTATTCTCACGGTAAGCGTGGGGTGCGTTGAGATGGGAACCTACACGCAAGAGGCGGACGGTTTGGTGCTGGGAGCGGAGTTAGCGGTCTCGCGCGCCAAGCAGTTGGGGCGTAATCAGGTGTGCAGGTTCGATAGCGTAGCGGGCGATGGAGAGACGGCTGACCCGTATCAACTCCACCGCTACATCAAAGACGGCAGTCTGGCGACTATTCAGGCGCTGGCGGCGGCGGTAGACGCGAAAGACGCTTATACACAGGGACACTCGCGCAGAGTGGCGCAGTATGCGGCGGCGTTGGCGCGATTTATCGGTCTGCCAAAAGACGATGTGGAGTTGATTTTCACTACAGGAACGCTCCACGATGTTGGGAAAATAGGCGTTCCCGATGGAATTTTGAACAAGAAGGGGCGCTTGGAGGATGACGAACGCGCCATTATGGAGACCCACCCCGTGCTTGGAGAGGTTATCGTTCGTAAAGTGCCGCAACTCGCGACGACCCTGCCCGGCGTGCGGCATCACCATGAGCGCTGGGATGGGAAGGGCTACCCCGATAAGTTGCAGGGCGACGCTATCCCTAAAATTGCGCGGATACTCGCTCTCGCAGACACCTTCGACGCGATGACGAGCGATAGACCATACCGTAAAGGCATGGCGAAAGAGATTGCGTTACGAGAGATTGCGCGTAACGCAGGAACGCAGTTCGACCCTGAGTTGGCTCCTCGCTTTGTGGAGATGATGGAGGCGATGGGGGTGGAGGTGTTTGAGGCTCTCGCCGCCTAGCCCTCCCCGTCAAACAGGCTCCTCAGCGCCTCCGCCGCGCACGCCAACGCCTTCCCTCTGTGGCTTATTTTGTGCTTCTCTTCGGGGCGCAACTCCGCAGTATGTCTCCCGTCGGGAAGCGCAAAAAGAGGGTCATAGCCGAAGCCGCCCCCTCCTCGCATCTCATGCCCGACGCGCCCTTCGCAGACTCCCAAACACTCAAATGTCCGCCCGTCTGGAACCGCGATAACGACGGCGCACTGGAATCGGCAGGTTCGCGCCTCCTCCTCCACGTCCGCCATCATCTCGAAAATGCGGGTCATTTTCTCCTGAAACGAGCTATTTTCTCCTAAAAAGCGGTGCGACTTTACGCCCGGCTGACCGTCTAGCGCGTCGATGCAGAGTCCCCCGTCGTCCGCAATACAGACCAATCCTGAGAGTTGAACGGCGGACTGCGCTTTGAGGTGCGCGTTCTCCATGAAGGTTTCGCCTGTCTCCTCCACTTCCGGCGCATTCGGAAACGATTCGAGGGTGAGCAGTTCTAGGTTCAGGTTCGCCGCCCCTAGAATCTGCTCCATCTCCCTGCGTTTACTAGGGTTTGTGGTCGCGATGAGGAGTTTGCGGGGAGAGCCAGCCACTATAGAACGCCCTTTAGCGCCTCTTTTTGGAGGCGAAACAGTTCGTCCAAGCCAACCTGCGCGAGGTCAAGGAGGCGATTGAGGCGATTGCGGTCGAAGGGCTGTTTTTCGCCTGTGCCCTGTACTTCGATATACTTGCCTTTGTCTGTCGCTACTACGTTCATGTCCACCGCGCACTTATGGTCTTCCTCGTAGCAGAGGTCGAGCAGTTCGTCTGTATTGACCACGCCCACGCTAATTGCGCCCACCTGCCCTAGCAGGGGCATCCGCTTGATGGAGCCTTTATCTACGAGTGTGCGACACGCTAACGCGAGGGCGATATACGCCCCTGTGATGGAGGCGCAACGCGTTCCGCCATCCGCTTGTAGCACGTCGCAGTCGAGCCAGATAGTGCGCTCTCCAAGTACGGGCAACTCTACAATGGTGCGGAGGCTACGCCCTATCAGGCGCTGAATCTCCACCGTCCTGCCTCCCGGACCGGACTTTGTTTCGCGCATGGTGCGGGTTTGGGTGGCGCGGGGGAGCATACTGTACTCCGCTGTCACCCAGCCCTGGTCTTGCCCCTTCAAAAATGGGGGGACTTTCTCCTCAATGGTGGCGGCGCAGATGACGCGGGTGTTTCCCATTTCGATGAGGCAAGAGCCTTCCGCGTAGGGCATAAAGCGGGTGGTTATTTTTACGGGGCGCATTTGAGCGCTACCGCGTCCGTCAAATCGTGGCATAAGAGCGTTCCTTCCTGATGGCAGATGTTTTCACTGCGCCTTAGTTCGCTTTGAGCGGGCATTTTTCCTGCCAAGAGCGGCAGGAGAAACGGGAGAGTGAAAAAACGCTAGACATTGTGTCCTATTGTCCGTGTCGAACACTATAGTCTGTAGACCATTTGTCGCATTTTGTGAGATGATTAATCTATGAAGACTAATCTACAGACTTTAGAGTTAGAGCGAGAACTAGGTCGTAGGCTTAGGACGCTACGGGAAGCGAAGGGTTGGTCGCAAGAAGAGCTAGCCGACCAGTGCGGCATCCATAGAACCTATGTGAGTCAGTTGGAGCGTGGGTTGAAATCTCCCACGATTAGGCTACTTTGGTCAATTTGCGACTGCCTATCTGTTAAGCCGAGCGAATATATCGCGCAAATCGAGAGTGCGCTTGAGGAGGCGAAACGGTGAGCGTCATACCTTCTATTTTTACGAGCGTTGAGCGGATGGCGAAGATAGAACAGATGCGAAGGGTTCTAAGTTTGGGGTTTAGTGCATTTTTTTCGCGTGTTTCGCGGTTTTTACTCCCATAACCCTGAACTCTTACGAAACGAGAAGGGGGAACAACTGCCGCTAATGCGATAGCAAAGGCGATGGAACAGTAGGCTTTTGACTTATACCAAAGCCAATTCTATCGTAACTTCGTCTTTGTCGGAGCCACCCTTTCCCGCACCGGGAAGGGGACGGGGGTTAGGTTCCCCCGAAGGGGC
>CAIJLM010000014.1 GCA_903821495.1 uncultured Chthonomonas sp.
AAGAACCTCTTCCGTCCCATCCGCATAGCGGGTATTGCCGTTCACGCTTGTAATTTCTGGGACAGCGATACGGACGTACTCCGCTCCCTCCCGATGAAATACGGCTCCCGCAACGACAATCGCCTCCGGCTTTCCCTTTAAGAAGCGCCCTACAGCGAAGCGGTCGCCCTTAGCGCCCAACTCAATAGCGGACTCCTGCTTGAGGGCGGACTTCTCAAGCCTATAGACCGTAAGCCGATTCGCTCTGTTGGAGAGCAAGAGGCGCGGCTTCTTATCGCCCGTAACATCGCCTACCCCTAAATGGTTCGCCCAATCGGGAACCTCCACCCGCCACGCCTGTTTATAGGTAGGGAGGACTATTTTTGTCGGGCTTTTCTGTTTGATGACTCGCTCTTGCGCTAGGGCGGTTCCGCAGAGGAGGGCGAGCAGGAGGAGAGTATTCAGTGTTTTCATCGGGCTAGTTATCCTTTACGTGTAGCCTTATCACTTACGCCCGCGGGATGACTTGGGCGTGTAGGCGATTTTGTCTTTGCCGAGCGCGGAGGTTCCTTCGTCCTTGCCCACCTGACTCGCGGGGGCGAACTTGCGAAGCGACTGCACTTCATCGCGCAGTTCAGCGGCGTACTCGAAATTCAGCGCCCGCGCCGCCTCCTTCATCTCCTTCTCTAGTTGCCGAATCACCTCTTCCACCTGACTAATCGACATGGTGGAGGGGTCTGATTTCAGGCGCTTCGTGGTATTCGTGGCGCTATACTCCGCCTTCTCCTCCGCCACTCGCTCCGACTGAATAAGTTCGCGCACCGCCTTTTTCACCGTCTGCGGCGTGATGCCGTGCAGAACGTTGTAGGCTATCTGCTTTTCGCGCCGTCGGTTCGTCTCTGCGATAGCCCGCTCCATGCTCCCCGTCAGGTTATCCGCGTACATAATAACCTGCCCCTCCACGTTTCGGGCGGCGCGTCCCACCGTCTGGATGAGGGCGGTCTCAGAGCGCAGGAAGCCCTCTTTGTCCGCGTCCAGTATCGCGACAAGCGACACTTCCGGGAGGTCTAGCCCTTCGCGCAGGAGGTTGATACCGACTATCACATCGTGAACACCGAGTCGTAGGTTTCTGAGTATCTCAGTGCGCTCCAACGTCTTAACGTCGGAGTGCAGATAGTTGACCTTGATTTTGAGGTCTTCTAGGTACTCGGTGAGGTCTTCCGCCATCTTCTTCGTGAGCGTTGTGACCAGTATGCGCTCCTCTCGCGCCACACGTATCCGAATCTGCTCAATAAGGTCGTCAATCTGCCCTTTGGTGGGCTTAATTACGATTTCGGGGTCAATCAGACCCGTCGGGCGAATTATCTGCTCGACAATCTGTTCGCTGTTCTCCTTCTCAAAAACCGCAGGGGTCGCCGATACGAAAATAACCTGATTCAGGCGCTCTTGTAGCTCATGGAACTTTAGCGGACGGTTGTCGGCGGCGGAGGGAAGGCGGAAGCCGTACTCAATCAGCGTGTCTTTTCGCGCCTTGTCGCCGTTGTACATACCGCGCAGTTGCGGTAAGGTCTGGTGACTCTCGTCCACCACGAACAGAAAGTCGTCTGGGAAGTAGTCGAAGAGGGTGTTCGGCGCGGTTCCGGGTTCGCGCCCGTCAAGGAATCGAGAGTAGTTTTCGATACCGGAGCAGAAGCCGAGTTCCCGTATCATCTCAAGGTCAAAGCGGGTTCTCTGCTCGATGCGTTGCGCCTCCAGAAGCAGGTTCCGTGTTTTGTACCACGCCATGCGCTCCTGTAGCTCCTTCTCTATCTCCTCCATAGCAATTTGCAGTTTCTCTTCTGAGGCGACGAAGTGGCTGGCGGGGAAGACGGTGATGTGGTCGCGTTCGCCCTTCACCTCTCCGGTAACGGGGTCGGCGATAGTGATTTTCTCCACCTCGTCCCCGAAGAAGGAGATGCGAACAACGACCTCTTCATCGGCGGGCTGTATCTCTAGGGTATCGCCGCGCACTCGAAAGGTTCCTCGCGAGAGTTCGAGGTTATTACGTGTGAACTGCATATCTATCAGGCGGTGCAGAGCCTCGTCTCTGTCCAGAGTCGCTCCTTTATGGAACACCTGCACTATTTTCTTATACTCTTCGGGGGAGCCTAGCCCGTAGATACAGGAGACGGAGGCGACGACAATCACATCTCGCCGCTCTAATATAGACTGGGTAGAGGAGTGCCGTAGGCGGTTTATCTCGTCGTTCACCTGACTGTCTTTTTCTATAAAGGTGTCGGTACGAGGAATGTAGGCTTCGGGCTGATAGTAGTCGTAGTAGGAGACGAAATACTCAACGGCGTTGTCGGGGAAGAAGTCGCGGAACTCGGAGCAGAGTTGCGCGGCGAGCGTCTTATTGTGCGCGATAACGAGCGTGGGGCGTTGCACCGCCTGAATCACGTTGGCGATTGTAAAGGTTTTGCCGGTTCCGGTAGCGCCGAGCAGAGTCTGGAAGCGCTTCTCCTCCTTCAAACCCTTCACGAGATTTTCAATCGCGAGGGGCTGGTCGCCAGCGGGTGTATAGTCGGACTTGAGGTTGAAAAGAGACACGTAATCACTCCTTCCACAAAACGTATATCAAGAGAAAAACCTAGATATTAGTATACTCTATTGAAGAGGGATTAGAGGAAGGGGCTTGCAGGACATTTTTGATTTATTGCGCTATCAGAGCGCATATTTCTGGGCAAATCGGGTATATAAAATGCAGGGTTTTGCAGTGAAATAGAGGCTTTCGTACGCTTTTACGCTAAAAACGCTCCTTTGAAAGCAGGTTCACGTCATGTTAGTCGAATTTACATTTGGTAACTTCCGCTCTTTTAAGGACAAATCAACATTGAGTATGGCGTCCGCACCGCATTTGCAGAGTAGCGAAGAGTTGGATGCGCTTAATGTATTCACGCCACCGGAACGCCCCAAATTGCGCCTATTACGCACTGCGGGGATTTACGGCGCAAACGCGAGCGGCAAGTCCAATACGATATTTGCACTGGGGGCTTTCCGAGCGATAACGGTACTCTCCGCAAATAACAACTACTCTCTGCCAGATAGCCGGTTTCAATTTCATACTCATTCCCCTATAGCCCCCTATTATTTTGAAATTGTGTTTGTTTTAGAGAGCAAGGTATTTCGGTATGGATTTGAAGTTGAAAATAATCCTACGATTATCTCTAAGGTTCGCATCTCCAAAGAGTGGCTTTACGTCACAGAATCAACCACAAGGAACATCGAAAAAACGCTTTTTGAGCGGGTAGAAAATACTGTCATACGAGGGCGCGACTTTAGCGAAGGAAGCGCGCTTTTGATAAACTCTGAAATGGGGCGCGAAGAATCGTTGTTTTTGTCGTTGACCGCTCAGTTAGGCGCTCCAAACAGCCTGTCGCGTAAATTGCTAGAATACTTCTATAAACTTGAGATTACTTCTGGCGAGAATATGGCGCAATTGAACCTGACGCAATCTTTATTGCAAACGGAAGAACAAAGATTAGTCGTCTCACGGGCGCTACAAGCCGCAGATACTGGTACTCATAGCGTTTATCTACAACCCCGTGTTGATGGCTCTTCACCAACACTTATGTCCGTACACCCCATATACGATGAATCGGGTATTGAGACCGGAGTGAATAGCGTACCTGCCCTCGCTTTTGAATCTCAGGGAACTTTCAAGTTTTACCAACTACTTGGGCCCATAGCCTATGTACTTGCAAATGGTCTTGTACTCTTGATTGATGAGATTGAAGCGCACTTACATCCGTTACTCATAAAAAGATTGATTAGCGTCTTCCAATCAAACGAGCATAACCCGAACAACGCTCAACTTATCTTTACAACTCACGATACCAACCTTTTGAGCAAAAAACAGTTCCGGCGCGACCAAGTATGGTTTGTTGAGAAAGATGGTTACGGAGCCTCTCACTTATACTCTTTAGCCGAATTCAAAGAGAGCAGACGAGAGCAGAGTTTTTCTTATGAAGAAAACTATATTGCAGGCAAATACGGGGCGATACCATTTTTGAGTGACACCTTTAGCTTCTTTGAACAGACCAAAGAGGTGAACAATGGCAAAGCGTAAGCCTCAATTATCCGCGCCTATGGGTAAAACATACAGAGCGAACCAAACTTCTACAAGAAAACGCATCTTAATTCTTTGCGAAGGCAAACAAACAGAGCCACTCTACTTTAACGCGCTAATGCAAGAAAAAAGAGTCAATGGTGTAGCGATAGGAACAGGGCGCAACGCTCTCTCGCTAGTGAAATATGCCAAGGAGCAACGTGGTGAAGGAGCGACTCAGTACGCTGAAGTCTGGTGCGTCTTTGATAGAGACGAGTTTCCCGCAGAACAGTTTGACAACGCTATTCACTCCGCTGAGGGGCACGAGTTTCTGCGCGTTGCATGGTCGAATGAAGCCTTTGAACTCTGGTACGTTTTACACTTTGAGTATCTAAACTCTTCGACAGGTCGTCAATACTATCTTGCGCGTTTGAAGGCGCTACTAGGCGACTACAGGAAGGCGCAACCTAATATGTACACACTTCTCAAAGCGAGAATGGAGACTGCTCAAAGCCACGCGCAAAAGTTAGTGGCGGAGTATGCAGAGGATACCCCTTTTCACGACCGCATCCCCTGCACCACCGTCCACGAACTCGTAGCGCGTTTAGAAGAGTATGCGGCGGAAAAGCCGTATTGACTTGATAAACCGCCGCTTGTCCACAAGTTCAATACACTTGCGCCGCGTACTCAGCCACTCCCTCGGCGCTATGTGAATGGGCGATTCACATAGCGCCGAGTAAGGCATCCCCTTCAAGATTGTCCACGCACAGAGGCGTTTAAGAAGAACCTGTTAATTTCACCTACTACTCATTCTCTAGGGCGGCGAGTATCCCCGCAATGTAGCCCGTCTGGAAGGCGCGTCCCCGGTGTCCCCAGGGCGAGTCGTTGACCATGTGCGGTACGTGGTCGTCCAGAATAAAGCCGTTGAAGCCAATCTCTTTCAGTTTTTTCAATACGGCGACCACGTTGCTATTGCCTTCGCCCAAGAAACACTCGTGGAAATCGTCGGCGCAACCCTGCACGTCCCTCATGTGGATATAAAAGAGGCGTCCCTCCTTGCCAAAATGCTCAATCGCTTCAATAATCCCCGCGCCCGCCCGCATCTCCGACCAGCAACCATGACAGAAATCCAGCCCGTGCATGGGGCTGGGGTGCGTATCCATCGCCCGCTTGAAGCCCTCAAAATTGTGGAAGAGTCGCGCCACGCCCCCAAGTACGGGAACAGGCGGGTCATCAGGATGGAGCGCCATGCGAACTCCCGCCTCTTCGCAGACGGGCAACATCTGACTGAGATACCAGTCGAAGTTCTCCCACATCTCTTCGGGGGAGTATTCACGCCCATGCGTGAGCGCTGTTTTCGCTAGAGCCATACGGAACTCGTTGGAGACAGCTCCGCCCCGCACTTTCGTCTCGAAGGAGGTGCGCCACACGCCGTTGGGCATCCAGTGGTAGCCGAGTATGGGGATACCCGCCCGCCCCATGTTGCGAACGGTCGCCTGCATACTCTCTAACTGCTTTTCGCGCCCCTCCGCGCCCGTCATAATCTTGTCGTAGAAAGTTATCGGGACATTTTCAAGCGCAATCACGCGCAACCCTGCGCTTTCGGCGCGTTGACGTAGCGCCAGCAGGTCTTCGTACTCCCAGCGCTCATCGCCGGGCAGTCGGGGGGTGTTGAGTTGAATGTCTTCTGCGCCGCACTGAACGGCGAAAGCCAGTTGCTCATCGGTAAGTTCGCTCATCTGCCCTACGGCGATTCGCATGGGTAGTTCGTTTAGGTCTATCATTGACTTCTCCTAGTTAAGTTTATTCCGCTACAGCGAAGCGATTATCGCGTCGGTCATCTCCGTCGTCGTCGCCGTTCCGCCAAGGTCTCCCGTCATCAGGCTCCCCTCTTGAAGCACAATATCTACTGCGCGGCGAATACGATGCGCCGCGCCGCCCTCTTGCAGGTGTTCCAACATCATCGCGCCGGAGAGGATAAGCGCGATAGGGTTCGCGAGATTGCGCCCCGCAATGTCGGGCGCGGAGCCGTGAACCGCCTCGAACATCGCGATTCCCCCTTCGCCGATATTGGAGGAGGGGGTCAGCCCCAAACCGCCAACAAGACCGGAGCAGAGGTCGGAGAGGATGTCGCCGTACAGGTTCTCCATTACCATCACATCAAAGTTTTCAGGGCGCATAACGAGTTGTTGGCAACAGTTGTCTACAATCATCTCATCGTACTCAATTTCGGGATAGTCGCGGTGCGCCCTGCGAATACACTCCAGAAAGAGACCGTCCGCGAGTTTCATGATGTTGGCTTTATGAACGGCGGTGACGCGCTTTCTACGGTTGTGCGCGGCGTACTGAAACGCATACTTCCCAATTCGCAGGCTAGCGGTCTCCGTAATAATTTTCAGGCTCTCCACCACTCCCGGCACGACGATATGCTCTAACCCCGAATAGAGGTCCTCACTGTTCTCGCGAATCACCACGAGGTCTACATTCTCAAAACGCGACTTTACACCCGCTAAGGTGCGACAAGGGCGAACGTTCGCGTAGAGGTTCAAACGCTTTCGTAGCGCGACGTTCGCGCTCGGTATTCCACTACCGATGGGGGTTGTGATGGGCCCCTTAAGCGCGATTCCGTTTCGCAGTATTGCGTTGATAACGTCGTCGGGAACCGCCGTTCCGTACTTGATGGCGACCTCCATCCCCGCCTGATACTCCTCCCAACCGACCTTAACGCCTGTCGCTTCTATCACTTTCACGGTGGCGGCGGTGACTTCTGGTCCGATGCCGTCTCCCGGCAATAAAGTAATCGTATGGTGCATGGTTTTCCCTCTCGTCTTGTTTCTCATGCCAATATCCTACCTCAAAACAGGCGTGTAATAGTCTATTGCGGGCAGGAGAATTAGCGCCGCTGTGGAAATAGTGGCTATAGCGAAATCTAATGGTGAAGCGAGATGGAGCGAGAGGATATTCAAGATGGCGCCGAACCTACCGACAAACACAACGAAGGACGAAGTTCCCGCCCTTCTCGAGACCCTAAAATGCCAACGCAAGAAGCGGCAGTGGGCTTATCGTTCCATCTGGGTACTTTTGCCTGTTTCGGTGGTAGTGATGGGCATCTCCGAAACACAATCCTCTAGCGTGCCAATCGCCACGATTCTCCTAGCGCTCCTAATAAGCCCGCTTGTCTTTCAACTGCTAATGACTCGCGACATGAAGACACTGAAACGTATATCCAAGCACGAAGATACGCGGTCAATATCTGTCCTTATGGACACACTGTTCGAGCAAAATTTTCCTAACAATATGTACGTTCCTGTGATTGAGGTTATGACCGTGATACTTCCCAAGGTAACATTTGATGTCAGAGAGGCATTTACATCGCGGCACATTGAACTGCTTCACGTTCTGTTTTTGCGCTACCATGACCAAAGACTATGCACACAGGTCGTCGCTTACAGCAATCTCTCCAGTGATACCTTCGTACTCTTGAAAAAGCCGCTTCCAGAGTCGCTTTGCCACTCATTGCGAGTAGCCACTCTTCATGCGTTGGTTCAGATTGGGACAGAGGAGACGGCGAGGGTATTAAAGCAGTTTATACAACAGAGGTGTCACTCCAGTACACAGATGGGCTTGCAGAAACTCGCCCAAACATCGCTAATGGAACTTGAGAAGCGATTAACACGAGAGAACGAGGCGAAAACTCTCCTTCGCGCCTCCCAGTACACCGAAGACTACCTGTTGCGTCCGAGTTACGCGACGGCTATCGAAGCGCCGGAAACCCTGCTTCGCGCCTCCGTTTCGCCTGCCGCTACGCCCATATACACAACTGCTGTTCAGACTTCCCAACCAGAAGAAAATACGATTCAAGTTTCTATGGGTTCCCATGATGCGGAGAGTCGGTAATGCCTAATCCGCCAATGCAAAACTTTATTGTCGATTTGGTTCCCGCACTTATTGAGACGCTGAAGCGCCAACGCAAGAAGCGGCAGTTCGCGCACAACTGTTTTTGGGGAGGTATAGCCTATGGGTTAGTAGCGATAATTTCCGTTTCCCTTGTAGAGTCTTTTACGCCCCTTGCAGTCGCCTTCGGAATATTTCTTGTGAACGCTATCGCAGTTGAGCTTCTTACTACAAATGAAATGGATACTCTCAAACGCATTTGCGAATATGAGGACGCTCGCTCGCTTTCCGTGTTGATGGATACATTCTTCGAGCATGAGTTCCCTGACAAGATGTACGTTCCGGTAGTCCATGCGCTGAATGGCATACTGCCTAAAATATCAGTTGCGGATAGAGAAGCGTTTGCGCCAAGTCACATTGACCTGCTTCACGCTATTTTTCTTCAATACCACGACACACGACTCTGTACGAGCGTAATCGCAAAAAACCACATACATCAACGCTTCAAGAACACTCTTCCAGAGTCGCTTTGCCGCTCATTTCGAGTAGGCGCTCTTCATACGTTGGTTCAGATTGGAGACGAGGAGACGGCGCGGATATTGAAGCGGTTTATTCAAGGGAGATGTCGCTCTAGTACGCAGATGGAGTTGCAGAAGCTCGCGCTCATATCGCTACTAGAGCTAGAAAAGCGGCTAACAAAAGAGAACGAGGCGAAAACCCTCCTTCGCGCCTCGCAATACACCGAAGACCACCTACTACGTCCTAGTTTCGCAACGGCTACCGAAGCGCCGGAGACCCTGCTTCGCGCTGTACAGTCCGACACCGATAGCGAGAAACTGTAGCCCTTATCACCGTAATTTATGCGCTAAAGGTGAAGATTTCTGCAAAAAAAACTAGACAAATCGGCGGAAATGGTGTATCTTATAACCCATTCGACATTCTGCTTTGGGGATATCGTCTAGCGGTCAGGACGTCGGGTTCTCAGCTCGGTAACCGGGGTTCGATTCCCCGTATCCCTACTAAGACAGCGGGGCTTTCTTCATAATGAAGAAAGCCCCGCTGTCTATTTTGGGGACTGGTTACAGCCTCCGCTTAAAAATCGGTAAAGAACAGGCGCGGCGCGGTCAATCGTGGCGGCGATAGAAGAGGTTATCAGCCAAGCCCCTTAACGCTATTCACCCCGATAGATGACCTCTGAAGTACACGTCTCATGTACCGTGATTTGCGAAAGTAGCGGAAGAAGGGGCTTGAGTTGACCCCATAGCCAGCGTGCGATGTTCTCGCTAGTGGGGTTCTCCAAGCCCTGAATCTCGTTCAGGTAGTGATGGTCAAGGCTATCGTAGAGAGGCTGAAACCGCTGTTTGATGTCCCCCAAGTCCATAACCCACCCCAATACAGGGTCTACCTCGCCCGTAACGTGTACCTCAATAGTGAACGAGTGACCATGCAGTCGTCGGCACTTATGCCCTTCCGGCACGTTGGGAAGATAGTGCGCCGCCTCAAACGTAAACTTTTTTACGATAATCATTACGTGGTCAAATCTCCTGCCGTTTCCCCGTAGCGAAGCGAAAGGTGTAAGGGTCGTCCGTCGCGGTTTCCGGTATCCCCAGTAGTAGCGTTCCTTTCGGGTCGATGCGAAGCAACTTCGGCGTATCCTTTACCTCGAAGTGAAACTCTGTACGCTCGCCATTCGCCACTACGCTTTCGTTCTGTATAAATTTCACGCCATAGAGGGTCAGCGGCACGGTGATTCGATAGGTGGAACCTGTTTGAACTATCGCTCCGCTCAGTATCGTTTTGCCCTCTTTCGCCTCAATTTTTACATCCGCTAACTTGAGTTCAGGAACCCCCACTCTCTCTAGCCACTGCTCAAAGAACCAGCGATAGTCCCTCCCTGTCACGCGGTTTACGCTCGCCTCAATATCCGCCCACTCCGCCGCGCTCCCGCTCTTGTGGTTTTGAACTAAGCCTTGCGCGACCTTCAGCATCGTCTCCCGCCCTATCTCCTCTTCCAGAACCCGCAGAACCTCCGCCCCCTTGCCATAACCCACCGCATTGCTCGCTCCGAACTCGGTGTTACCGGGCGAGAGGACGGGAAGCGTGGAGTATATCTTCGCAAACTGTTTTCGCGAGGGTATCAGGCGCTCCGCATCTGGCGCATGGGCTACGCCTGTTTCGCGTTCGTACAGGCTATCAGAGTAGTTCGCGAAAGATTCGTTCCACATAGAGTGCAGGTAGGTGCAGGGAACCATCCCCCCCCACCAAGTATGCGAAATCTCGTGAACGGTTGCGCCAAGCGAACCTCGCGCAAACGTAGCGAAGGAGTACCCCTCCAACGCCCCTCCGAAGGGGCCCAAAGTCTCCACAAGCGTATAGCGCGTATAGGGGTAGGGCGCGAAGTTTTTGCTGAACCACTGTAGACAGGCGCTCGCCCGCTCTAGGTAGGAGAGCGCTTTGTCGGCGGGATGCTCTCCCATAAGGTAGGCGTAGAGGTCAATGCCACTCTTTTTGATGTGCGTGATGTGATACTTGCCCATGTCGAAGGTGAAGTAGCAGATAGGAATTTTGTTCTCAAAGGTCAACGTTTTCGTGCCGTCTGGGTTCGCCTTCTCCGCTACAATCTCGCCGTGCGTAAGGGCGGTGAAACCTTTGGGCGGGGTCACGGTCAGGCGAAGCGTAGAGGGTAGCCGAGCGATAACGGGATACCAGTAGGAGTTGAGAGTCATCTCATTCTCCAAGATGTAGTCGCTACCGTTATGATTGACCGTTCCTGAGTAGATTGCGGTAATCTCGGTCTTCGCCTCTTTGGGCGCAAGAAATACAAACATACTCGCGCAACGCCAAAAGGGTATGGGCTTTCCTGCGCTATTAGTAAGACTGAGAATCTTCATATCGGCGAGCAGGCGCGTCATCACTAAGGGAGAGGCGTTATCGCTCGTTCGCTCCAAAGTAAAACGGTCTTGTAGGTGAACGCTTTTGTTCGCCATGTTCGGCGTAACTATCATCGTATGGTGCGGTATCTGAAACCCAAAGGTCTCCGCCTCTGGAATCTCCTCTCCGATAAGGAGTTTACCGCCGCTTCGCACCATCTTATGCAGGTGGTCTCCCGCCGATTCGCAGGAGTTGAAGCGATGAAAAACGGCGTACTCGCCCGCTTCACGCCCCTCTTTCGCGGGGATGAGTAGGGGCGCGACGTGCCAGTCTTTGGTCTGCGTGTAGCGCATCCAGTGATACACCGCTTTACTATCGCCCTTGGTGAAGGGCGCAAGGCTCACGGGGTCGATAAGGTTCAATTGCCGGTCAAGATTTTGCAGGAGAGTAGTTACCTCAATAGGAGTGTCGGCGCGTGATGTAACCGCGCCAAGCAGAAGGGAAAAAAGAACAACAGAGGCAATCAGTTTTTTCAAGGATAATAAAAACCTCAATCCTTCCATTTAGGGTTCATCGCTCAACTTTAGCCAATTTTCGTATAGGGATGTGTCGCCATGACGTTTCTGAGTTTGGAATTGACGTAAACTTCATAGCAGTTACGATTATACAGCCTAAAATGGCTGAAACTGCGCTACATATATAGGATACGGTAACTTCCGCAAACATAGCAAGAGTATTCTCGATTACAGCGGCGAAATCCTTCTCTAAAACTCAAGTTGGGTGTGTAATAAAGTTAAGCAGGTTGTCTTCCCGTTTAGTTTGCCTTAACGTGAATTCGGGCTTCCACATAACCTCACCCAACCTCTCCTTCGCAAAGGAGAGGAGTTCTTGTGGTTTGAGATTGGGAAGTTTGGCGTGTGGTTCCACCTTTGGGGCTTTGTGCATTTTTTCGCG
>CAIJLM010000015.1 GCA_903821495.1 uncultured Chthonomonas sp.
AACACAGAGTAGAGGGCTTGTCCACTGCGGGCAAGCCCTCTACTATACGTTGCACACCAAAATATCTCTTTAGAAGGAAATAGTCGTTGCATCGTAGAACATTTGTATATCAAACCAAACGACTCCAACTTCAAGGTAAGTCAAGAGATGAATGATAACAAAAACCTCGCTCCCGCCTTCGACGCGACACACCGCGACAACCTACTAAGTCACGTTTCGCGCCGCGACGTGTTCTCGCAACTCGGACTCGGCGCGACGGCTCTCGCCCTCACCGCTCTTCTCTCGGACGCGGAGGCGCAGACTCCCGCTGTGCGCGGCTACAACCTCCTGCCGAAATCGCCGCACTTCGCTCCAAAAGTCAAGCGGGTTATCTATCTTTTCCAGAACGGCGGCGCGAGTCAGGTAGACCTTTTCGACCCCAAGCCGGAACTTAATAAACAGTCTGGGCAGAAGCCGGGCAAGGGCTTTGTAAACGATGTAGACGAAAAGAAAACGGGAACATGGCTCGGTACGCCGTTCGCGTTCAAGCGATACGGCAAGTCGGGCATGGAACTCTCGGAACTCCTGCCGGAACTCGGCAAGCACGCCGACGAAATCGCGCTTATCCGTTCCATGGTCTCCGAGCATGAGAACCACGAGCAGGCGTGTTGCCATATGCACACGGGTTCGCCCGTCGCAGGTCGCCCGACGATGGGCGCATGGATAACCTACGGGCTTGGCACGGAGAACCAAAACCTCCCCGCGTATGTCGCGCTTCTTAGCCCCACAGGGCAACCTGTAGACGGTTCGCGTAACTGGTCGAGCGGGTGGATGCCGCCGGTTTATCAGGGAATGCCTGTGCGCTCTACAGAGACCTCTCCCATTCTGAACCTCGAATCGGGTATCCCGCAGAACGCGAACGAGGCGCGGCTCCAGTTCCTGCAAACGCTTAATCGCGAACACTTCAAGACCCACGCGGACAACCTTGAACTGGATGCCCGTATCGCGAACTTTGAACTTGCGGCGCGTATGCAACTCGCGGCGACGGACGCGCTGGATGTGAACAAAGAGAGCGCAGTAACGCGCAATATGTACGGGCTGGACGAACCCGCCTCCGCGGTCTATGGGCGGCAGTGTCTTATGGCGCGGAGACTGGTTGAAAGGGGAGTGCGCTTCGTGCAGGTGATGATGGCGGGACAGCCCTGGGATACCCACTCCGACAACGCGAACCAACTTCGCTCGCTCACGAAATCCACCGACCTGCCTGTTGCGGGGCTTCTCGCGGACTTGAAACAGCGGGGGCTACTGGACGATACGCTAGTTATCTGGACGGGAGAGTTTGGGCGAACGCCCTTTGCAGAGGGCAAGGACGGGCGCGACCACCACAAACGCGGCTTTAGCCTCTGGTTTGCAGGAGGAGGCGTGAAGGGCGGGACGACGCACGGCGCGACGGACGAGTTCGGCTACCGCTCTGTGCAGGATATTGTGACCGCCTCCGACTTCCATGCGACGATACTGCACCTGCTCGGTCTGGATTTTCAGCGCCTCACCTTCCGCTACGACACCCGCGACCAACGCCTCACGGATGTGCAACCCGCCAAAGTCGTGAAGCCTGTGTTAGCGTGAGTTCTTGTCGCTACGGACAAACATCATGCGCCTCTCGTGAATGTACTCTGAAGCAAGTAGGAGTCTATTAAGAATGGGTTATGGCTACGACGTGTTTCCTCTCAGTCAAGTACTGCACTGGTCTCAAGTGCGAACACATTTGGAAGAGATAGATACCGTGTTTCCTACGAATGTTGTAAAAGGGCGTTACCCTACATTCAGCGAAATACTGACCGTCGCTAACTCCATTTCAGGCTACATTGTAAGAGGAAACTCCGACATACAAGACTGGCAGATTTCCATATATGAAGACAAGCCTCCCGAAGAAGAGTTCTTTACGGGGAGGTCTGTGATTCTTGAGGTGTGGAGTTATGGGCGAAACATTACTGAGGACTTTGGTTTTTGGGTGTATCGGGGCGACGAGGAGGCTATCGTCCTTGTAATCAGCCAGTTGGCACGGATATGCGGGCCGTTTTTCGTAGAAGACGAACTTGGCGAGTCTTGCATTGTGGTGTTTGCAGACACGGCTCCAGATACAAAATGGACTATTCTTGACTGGGCGGAAGAAGAGGATGATGAGGCTGAAGAAGACTCTACGTAGTTGCGAAGCCTCCTGACAAAGGAAACGAATATGCTCATTGGATATGTGAGCGATGAGGACTACACGGCTCTCGCCGATGTCGCCGTGGATTTCGAGCGGGGCGGTCGGGTCGTCTACTCGACGCGCTCCACGGCGACGGGCGCGATACTCGGCGACCTGCCTTCGCGTGAATACCGCGTTACGCTTGTGAAGGCGGGATATGGCTCCAAGCGCGTTGTCCTGCCGTATCAGGCGGGAGGTCATGCCTACTCTTTTCGCCTGCTTTCGGACAGTCTACTCGGCGCTATGTCTCCAAAGTGGGTGACAAGCGGAGGACGCGCTGAGTTTTGCGTCCACTCCGTGAACCCGTACCGATTGAGCCTCTATCGCTATGGGCTGGAGAAGGAGTTCGTTAAACTTATCGGCTGGTACGACGCGCACGGGGCGCGTTCCGTCATGCAGATAACTCCCGATGGCGACTACTCGCAGACAGGCGTAGCGTGGAACCGCGTAGGGTGGGGGAGTCTCCACCATACGCAGACTATCGAAGCGCCGTCGCGAAGCGGACTGTACTATCTTCACGCCGAAACCTCTCAAGGAGAGTTCTTCTCCTTCCCGTGGATTGTCGCTCCCTCTGAACCTACCTCGAAAATTGCCGTCGTCTGCGCTACGAACACATGGAACGCCTATAATAGTTTCGGGGGACGAAGCAACTACGTCAATGCGCGTAGCCTACCCGCTACGCCGACGGTAAACTCGCGGCAAGACCTCCAACGCTATCACGGCGGAACCTACGACGAGTGGCTGTTTCCCGATAGCGAGTACCTGCCCCTCTCCTTTGACCGCCCTGAAAAGGCGAACCACATCCCCAAAGAGACGCAAGCCATAGACCCTATCGAGGGGCGGGACGCCTGTCACCTGGCGCCTGCGGAGTGGCGACTACTGGCGTGGCTTGAGCGCGAAGGCTTCGCTTACGATGTCTACAGTGAATCGCAACTCCACGATGGAACGCTAGATATTGACGCTTACAGAGTCCTCCTGCTTCCTCCGCACCCCGAATACTGGTCTCGCCCGATGTTTGAGCGCGTACAGACGTGGGTTCAAGGCGGGGGACGGCTGATGTATCTGGGCGGGAATGGTCTGAACTGCGAGGTGGAACTGACCTCCGATAACGCCATGATATGCCGAACGGAGATGCCTAAGGAGGGCGACGGCTTCGAGAGCCGACTGCACCGCCGTTTTGCCAGCGAGGCGAGTCTGCTAGGCGCGCGCTTTACGGAACCGGGCATTATGACCGCCGCGCCCTATCAAGTAGAGAGTGCGAACCACTGGGCATTCGAGGGCGCGGGCTTGCTGAACGGCGATACGTTTGGCGAGAACAGCCTCCACGAGCGGATACCGGGGGGAGCCTCCGGGCATGAGACCGACAAGCGTAGCCCTCAGTCCCCACCGGAAACTATTTTGTTGGCGCGAGGGCTGAACCCTGACGAGGGGGGCGCTGAGATGACCTGCTACGAGTTGGAGGGCGGGGGCGCGGTCTTTTCTGTCGGCTCGATAACGTACTGCGCGTGCCTTTTAGTGGATGAAGCCACGTCTCTAATAACAAAGAATGTTCTGACGCGGTTTTTGAGGTGACGCAGAGATGGAAGAGGCGATTACTAGGATATACATTGGACTAGACGGAGGCGGCACGCACACGCGAACGCTTGCAGTAGACGCAACGGGGCGCATACTGGCGACTGCCAAGTCCGGCGGTTCAAGCCCATATCACAACAAGGAGGCGAAACGCAACTCGCACGAAGCCATTACCGCAGTTGTGGAAAATGCGGACGCGACTCTCGCCGATGTCGCGGGTCTCGTCGCGGGATTCGCAGGACTGGACGAACCCAATGATAGCGTTTGGGCGGAGGAGCAGACGGCGGTTCCCGGAATCTCCTGCCCGCGCAGTCATGTGAACGACGCGGTTATCGCGCACGCGGGGGCGCTACGCAGTCAGCCGGGGATTATCGCGATTGGCGGCACGGGTTCGATAGTGTTTGGCGTGACGGAATCGGGAAGACAACTCCGAAACTACGACTTTCGCCACTACGCCTCGTGCGCCGCGCGCCTCCTCTCTTACGCGGCAATATACCGTATGGTAGTGGGCGATACACAGGATTCAGACCGCGATTTAATAACGCAGACGCTGGAGTTTTGGGAGGTTGTCGACATGAACGCCCTACGCGAACTCGCGGCGAAGGGCTTTATCTCCGATGGAGACGAACGAACGCATAGGCTTGGCGAGATGTCTCCCCTCGTGACTACCGCCGCGCTGTCGGGTAGTCCGCTGGCGCAGGCGGTCTGCAACGACGGAGCGAAGGAGATGGCGATAGGAATTCGATTGCTGGGGAGCTGTTTCGCAGAGGAGCGTATACCCGTAGCGTTGATTGGCGGCGCGGTGCGAAGCGAATTTGTGCAGAGCGCCGTTCAGAAAGCGTTGTCCGGCGACCCCTTGCGTCGTTTTGAGGTTGTAGACCCCGCCTTCCCGCCTGTGATTGGCGCGGCGATGATGGCTTTAGAGCAGGGGGGAATCGCATTAGAGCCAGCGGTTTTGAACAGCCTACGCACGTCTCAAATGCGATTCCTTGAATCCTAAGCGACGCGCAGTTTTATCTGCCGTAGGTGATGTTGGATATTTCGTAACGATAGGCATTTTCGGCGGGAGTCGCCTTTACGCCGCCCTCCCTAAGGGCTACGCCTATTTCGTTCCATCCAAAGCCGCCAACTATTTTGGGAGCCGCTATCAGGGCTTTAGAGAGAATCGCGCTATCTGCGCCCCTAAGTTCCGCAGTAAACCCTGCACCGGCTTGATAGTTCAGGGAGAAGTGATAACTGACTCCAGTCTTCAGCGCATCGCGCAGGACGAGTTTTACCTCATACTGCTTTCCCGCCTCTACTAAGACGATATTCGCCGCGTTTGCGCTTGGTATCTGTAGCGTGAGCGAACGATGCTTTATGGCGCTGTCGCTATGGAATAGCCCCGCTGTTATCGGGTTTGAGGCGTCTTGACCGAAGGACTCAACCCGAAAATCGAAGGATAGCGCGAACCGCTCCGCGCTTTTTACAGGCTTTACGGGGTGAACGTATCGCTTACGCTGTTCAGTGGCGGGGGCTAATTTTTCACCCTGCTCTCCTGCCATCCATGCGCCAGAGACGCTTAACGCTCTGTTCTCTCTCTTCCAACGGTAGGGAACCGCATCCGGATTCATCAAGGCGACCTGGTGCGCGGGGTTTTTGCGCCCGACAGCCAGCATATCGAAATCAAAATACCAGCCTCTCGCTAGCGGGTCTGACGCAAAATCCTCTTTCAGGTTTGGAATCTCCTCTTTCCCTGTATTGAATGTCTGGTTCGCGAGCGATGCAAGGAACGGGTTCATACCCGGTGTTTCTGGCTGTCCGTATTTCGTATGCTCCGACCAGACCCAGACATACTCATCGGAGTACGCTAAGGCGAGTTGCAGATTCGACCACAAGGAAATTTTAGTTCCGCTAGCGTTACCTGACCATAGGTTCCAGGGATCGTCCTCTACCCACGCCGCCATTCCTGTTTTGACGAACTTATCGTATTTCTTGGGGTTTGAGCTGAGATTGCGCCAATTACGTATCTGCATCTTTGCGAAAAGATACCTGTCACGGTTTCCGGGGTAGCCTTCCGCTCTGCCATCGTTGACTACATTATACGTACCTGCCCCCTGCCCAAAGTAGAACGTGTTTTCGTAACCGTGTATCAGTTGTCCGGGCGCTTCAATTGCGTCGAGTACGCCGTTAAGGAAGGGAGTGACTCCCTTTAGGGGACCATAACCGTTTGTATCGTCCGACCATGCAAACGTGACGATGATTTTTACGGCGGGAAGTTCGCGTTGAACCGCCCTTATCCACTGCGCCCCGCGTTTTCGGAGCGTTTCGGGAGTATCCTTACCTAGCGGGAACTTCAGGTTTGCGGGTCGTTTAGGGTCGAACTCAGGAACGCCGGATGCTGTGCGCCATCGGTAGTTGCCATACTGCTCGGTGTCTAGCCAGAAGCCCTTGAGGTTGGCTTCGCGGCAGAGGCGAGCGGCGGTTGCGGCGTTGTGTTCTACGATTGCCCAGTCGTGGTCGTCAGTGAAGTCAGGTACAAAGCGACCGCGCGTGCCTTCAAGCATACTGAAGTTCAGGAAGTTATCTGTCACGCTTCCCCACTTTACAGATTTCAGGTCTTTAATGATAGTGGCGACGGCTTCGTCAGGTATTTTTACGCCGGTCCAGAGTAGTTCGTGCAGGAAGTAGGGTCTGCGCGGTAGCCCCAACTTCTCAGACCACTCTACATCGATAAGCGCAGGTACGACGTAACCATCGTAGGGGAATGTGGCGGGAAAGTTCGGGTGCGTCGCAAGGAAGCGCGATGTTACGGCGCTTTCGCCGCCATTAGTTCCGTACTGCCCGGCGGCGATAGACTTTTTCCCGCGCAGCTCTTTTGGGCTTCCCCATGTCTCTCGCGGAGGTTCGGGGTTGGCTTCAATGCGAACCCACGCTACGGAGATTTTTCCTGAATCGTGACAAGGGTCGAGGCGTAGACGAATCCCTTTCCCCTGCGGGGAGAGCGGAACTGTATACTCTCTCCACTTAGCATCAGGCTGGATGAGGAAGGCGCGACTGTCCTGCTCTTTGAAGGCGGAGCCAAAGTAGATTTGCCCTCCGAAATCCGCGTTCGAGCGCATACGTAGCGTGATCGTCAGATACTGCCCTTCCGGGCAGTCGATAAGAGGGCTGACAAGAAATGGGTCGGGAGATTTCGCTTCCATTACCAGCCCGTCGGAAGTAACGCGAAGACTGGTTATCATGCTGTTCGCTGTCCAGCCTTGCAGTCCGCGCTTGAAATCCCAGTAGGCGATTTGCGTCGCGCTACGGGCGGAGAGGGAGAGCAGAAGGAGCGCGGCTGTCGCGAGGAGCGTTAGCGCGTGGGTTGGGGGGATGCGTCGTTGCAAGGGTGCTTGTTCTTTCTAGCCAGGGAGTAGGCTATGCCTCTCAAGCCGACCTATCGTAGTTCTTTGGGGTTAGTCTGTGTGTGGTAGGAGGTGTTACACTTTTCTGTGCAGTTCACTTAGAGGGCTGAAATTTTTGTGTTATACCCGTTTGGAGTAGCAAAGTGGATGGTGTTCCGCTACTCTCTCCTCTGGCAGACGGGGAGATGCGGTTCGTTACGTTTGCCGCGATAAGATACTCCCCGCCCCAAAGCTCGGTTAAAGCGTAAAAAGCGGAAACTCTTCCTGAACGCGAACGGGGCGTTGCAGGGAGATGGAACGCCGTAGAGCCGCTTCAAACTGCAGCTCCTCCAACCCTGCGAGACCGGGAACAGGAGGCGCCGCGTTGCGGCGAATGGATTCTAAATACGCCGCAAGGGAGCGTTCAAAGGACTGTCGGTACGAATCCCAACGCGAGCGATTGCCTTGAAGCGTGTGGGTTTCACTGTGAGGGGTAGCCGGGTCTAGTATCGTCAGGCTTACATCGAGGTCGCTGAAGCGTAGCGCGCCGTGTTCAAACGTAAACTGCATATCGTACAGAGAAGACTCGAAACGACTGCCGTTCGTCCCCAGTATCGTTCCCGTCGCGCCATTCTCCAGTTGGAACGCCGCCGCTACATCCTTCGCCCCTCGATACGAGTTTGCCGATGAAAGCGCGGTGATGCTCTCGGCGCGTCCTGCAAAGAGATGCAGAAGGTCTATGCAGTGGCTCCAACAGGCGTAGTTGACGAACAGTGTAGCCTGCGTTAATGCGCCGAAACCTCGCTCCCGGACGATTTTTTGCGCTTTGAGGGTTTGGTCGAAGAAGCGGTAGTTGAAGACCATCGCTGTCTCCGCGCCGACATCCCCGGCGGATTGTAGCAGTTCTCTGGCTTTGAAGAAGTCGTCTTCCTTCACGTTCGCCTGTCCGTCTTGCGCGACGAGGGGCTTTTCAAAAAAGAGGCGCTTAGGTTTGCCGTGCAGAAGCGCCTTCACCGCCTCATAGCGTTGTGTTTCCAGAGTTAGAACCAGCGTCGCGTCGGGCGCTTGCGCCATCAAATCATCAATAGAACCCACAACCTCGCCGCCAAAATCTCTGGCGCAAGCCTCCGCCGCCTCTCGCGTTCGCGAGTAGTAGATTAGGTGTACATCGCTTTGAGCGGAGAGGTAGGGCAAGTAGTTTGACCGGGCTACCTTGCCCGCGCCAACTACAGCGATTTTGAGGGGAGTCATAGGATTCATTTTCCTGTCCTAGTGTTTTCAACGCAGAGGCTTCACGTTAAAGGGCGGAGTAGTCTCGCACTTTGGGAAAGCAGTTTAGCGCGTTCTGAGTGGTTATGTCGGCAATTTCACGGTAGGGGAGGGCGCGAAGTTCGGCGAGTTTTTCCGCCACAAGGCGCGTGTAGGCGGGTTCGTTACGCTTGCCGCGATAGGGCATGGGCGCTAGGAATGGCGCATCGGTTTCGACAAGTAGCGAAGTGAGCGGAACGGCGCTCGCTCCTGCACGTATCTCCTCGGCGTTCTTGAAGGTGAGCGTGCCGCCAAGCCCTAGCCAGTAGCCTAGCGCGACGGTCTGCTTCGCCTGTTCCACGCTACCCGCCCAGCAGTGCATTACACCGCGAACTTCGGCGAACTCTGGCTCCGCTAGTATGTCAAGGGTCTCTGGGTAGGCTTCGCGGCAGTGCAGAATGACGGGCAGAGAGACCTCTTTCGCTATCCGCATCTGTGCGCGGAACGCGACGTACTGGTCGGAGCGGGGCGAAAAATCGTAGTGAAAATCTAAGCCAGTTTCGCCAATCGCGACGACGGCGGGATTCTGCGCGATGTCCCGCATCCAGTCCGCCATAGGAGCGTCCCAGTATTTGGAATCGTGAGGATGAACGCCAACAGCGGCGAAAACTTGCGCGGAGTATCTCTCCGCAAGTTTCACCGCTGTTTCGCTACCTATTCTATCGCAACCCACTACAATAACCTGTTGCACATCCGCCTCGAATGCGCGTTGGAGGCAGTCCTCAATATCACCCGCGAGGCGTTCGTGGTTCAGATGGCAGTGCGTGTCTATCAGCATACGTTGGTTGCGCCCGCCAAGGTAGGGGCGGAGAGAGAGGCGCGTCGAGCGCGGCGTTTTACCGGGGATTCCGCGCTCTCCATAGCATGGCGCAGGAGTTGCCTACCTCGGTGAATACGAGAGCGCACCGTGCCGATAGAGGAGTGCATCTCCGTCGCTATCTCCTCGTAGGAGTAGCCCTCTACATCGCACAGCCACACCGCTATCCGAAATACGTCGGGCAGACTATTCAGCGCCGCGCTCAACTTCTCGTCCATCACCTTCTCCATCAGGTTGATTTCGGGGCTGTTCAGCGTGTCGGGAATCTGTAGGAGCAGGTTCTCCTCGCCGCTCTCCTCGCCAACGGGCTGGTCTAGCGACAGTGGCTTGACTTTGGGGCGGCGGCGAAGCGCGTCTACAAAGAGGTTGGAGAGAATTCGGAAAAACCAACTCTCAAACGGCAGTTGCCGGTTGTAGGTTCCAAAAGAGCGGTAGGCGCGAAGGTACGCCTCCTGCGTCAGGTCTTCCGCGTCGTCCCGATTCCCTGTCATGCGATACGCCATGTTGTAAGCCTGTTTCTGAGTGCGTTTCATCAGGCTCTCAAACTCGTTGTGGCGGGGGGCGAACTCCCTTGCTTGGTTTGTAAATGTCGTATCCAATTTTGTCGTTGTCCTCTCTAAGGTAAGGCGCTTCTCGTTGGAAGCCTCTCTCTTGCAACACTGATATGCGTTCAAAAGTTCCGTTAGTACGAACTATTCCGACCTACTTTTCAGCGTTAGCTTTTTCGTTCACACATTTAGACGGGCGCTAGGCGCGAAAGTTTCTAAACCTGTACTGGTCTTTCGATAAGTTTTCTCGCTGTCGCTAGCCCTACTTTTAGCGTTTGACTGTTCCGAAACGTCTTTGCGAGTATCAAAGAGCCTTGAATGCACGCGATAATGTGTTGAGCGAGGTCTAGCGGAGCCACATCGTCGCGAAACCTACCTTCTGATATGCCCTGTAAAAGGCAAGCGTGCAGGTAGCCCTCTATGCGCCTGAAGAAGTACGAAAGGCGTATTCTGAAGCGCTCGCTCTGCTGGCAATCGCTATCGGCAAGCCCCGCCGCGAAGTTTCCGAAGGGGCAACCGGAGTACTGATACATATCTTTCTGCATATCGCAAAGCCCCGCGAAGAACATCTCAATTCGCTTGCAGGGCGGCGCAGACTCGTCGCTGAGGGAAGAGCGCATGAGCGCCTCATACTCCTCGAACTTCGCGTCTAGCGCGGCGAAAGCGACCTCTTCTTTGGTCTTGAAGTGATAGTAGAAGTTGCTCTTGGCTACGCCGCAGGTGGCGAGTATATCGTCAACACTCGTCTGCTGGTAGCCATTGCGGAAAAACAGTTCCGTCGCACAGCAAAGTATTTTCTCTCGATTGGACATCAGGGTTCTCGAAGGCAGTGTTTAGTACTAACTGGTTCTATTATAGAATCAAATGGAGGGAAATGCAAGGGGTTTTAGAGGAAATTTCAAAAAATTAGTACGGGGTAGTTCTAAATAAATGGAAGAGGAGAGGGGATGTTTAGCGCTTCCGCCCGTTGCATCCCCAAAAACAGAAGTATTCCAACTATAATGACACGTCTCCTCCGTCCTGAATACCCTCTCACATTCGCGGCGCACACGCTTACGCGGGCGGAAGCGAAGCCTTACGGAATCACCTGAAAAGTCGAGTGTAGCGTTGCATCCGAGTCGCCTCCCGCCCACACGTCGAAGTTTTCCGGCTCCGACACCCACTTTTTCTCCGCAGAACTCCAGTAGCGTAACTCGTTTTTGCCAAGCGTAAAGGTAAGCGTCTTCTTTGCGCCCGCCTCTAGCGTCACGCGCTGAAACCCTTTCAGTTGGCGCACAGGGCGCGAACCGCTCCCCGCGCGCTGGTGAATGTAGAGTTGCGCTACCTCTGCGCCCTTAGAAGTCCC
>CAIJLM010000016.1 GCA_903821495.1 uncultured Chthonomonas sp.
GACTCTGCTGTAGGCGTGTGTGGTCGAAAGAAGAAAATGCCGCACGCAATGACCGCTACTCCTATAAATGCGACTGCCGCGATGGGAACTTTTCCGCCTTCTGTCGAGACTACTGAATCCGCCTTTACGGAGCCGCTTCCAGTCTTGCCGCTTCCTACTTTTGCAGGCGCGACCTTTTCGCTTCCAGCCCTTCCGCTCTCGCTACTCGCACTACCAGCGCCAACCTTCCCCGAACCCGTCGAACCGCTCTTCGAGAGGATATTGCCTGAGCCTAATCCAGACGTAATGACGGGGGTTTCAAACTGGCGGTTCTGATAGGCTGGGTCATCCATGAGCGCGTCGCGGATAGCCAGTAGCCCCTCGGCGACTTCGTGCATGGAGACGGGGCGAGAGGCGGGTTCTAGCGCGACGCACTTGCCGATGAGAAGCGAGAGGGCTTCAGGAATCGCTCTGTTCAGCAGAATGGCGGGGGTGAACTGGAACGGGTTGGCGAGAGGGTCTGCGCCTGTAAGCAACTGGTGAAAGGTTACTCCAAACGAGTAGATGTCTGAGCGCTCATCGGTCTGCCCATGTCCGAACTGCTCTGGGGGCGAGTAGCCTACGCTTCCGAGCAGGGCGGTGTCTTTGGTGGCTCCGGGATGGAAGCGCCGCGCAATGCCGAAATCTATGAGGAAGAGTTGCGCGTCGCGCCGTACCATGATGTTTGCGGGCTTGAGGTCGCGGAAGATGATGGCGGGCTTCTGGGTGTGGAGGTAGTAGAGTACGTCTGCGAGTTGGAGCGCCCAAATTACCACCTGCAAGATGTCGAGCGGCTTGCCCTGATTGTGCGTGAATCGCGATTCGAGAGTTTCGCCCTCAATGTAGTCCATCACGAGGTAGAAGCGGTCTTTTTCTGTGAAAGCGTCGCTCACTTTGGGAAGGTTCGGGTGGCTGAGGCGAACCAGCATCTGCGCCTCTTGTTCGCAGAGTTGTAGCGCCATCCGAAAATCTACGCTATCTGTGTCGGTGTTCCGAATCTCTTTGACGGCGACTGTAGTTTGTAGGCGCGTATGCTCCGCCTTATACACCATTCCCATGCCGCCTTGTCCGATGGCTTTGAGAATGCGGTAGCGGTTGTTCAGTAGCGTTCCCGTCGGTAGTTGTTGATTGGGCGGACTCAATGAGGCTACATCTTTCTTACATCTGTCGTTTTCGCTTTGCGGTCTGCGCGAATGAGGTGGAGCGTCCAGTCTTGTCCATCGGGCGCGGCGAAGGTTTCATAGCCGCCTCCCATGACCGCATTATCCTCTTTCCACTCCCCGTTGCGCGGGTTGTACCAGCGAACTTTGAGCGTTCCGACGACCTCCAGCAGGTCTAGCGCAACGCTTCCTCCCGCTGTAAAGTAGACAACGTACTCTTTGCCCGGATTGGAGAGCGCGTACACCCTTGCGCCCTGCGTCCGCTCTTTGAGCAAGGCTTTCAGTTCGTCGGAGAGTTGAGGCTGAGCGTTAAGCGACTGTTCGCTTCTGCGTCGGTTGAGTCGGTCTTCGTCGGTCTCTCCGGGCTTGCCGATAATCTCTGGATGCGGTTCTATCCGCGAAAAGCGGGTCTGTTGAAAAAACTTCGTACAGAGTAGGTACGCCTTGCGGGTCTCATCGGATAACTGTGTATTTGATTCGGGAGAGAGTTCCCAGAATCCTCCTCGCAGGTGTGTCTGCCATATTCGTTTGCGAGTTTTGGCGGGGTCTGCGTCTGTGGCGCTGTCTCGTATTACGCGCAGTCGCTCTTCGTTGTGTAGAGTATCTAGGGCGGAGAGCGGTTTGCCTTGCAGAACGAGAGTGTCGAGCCATTCGGTTTGAGTCAGCGCGATATTGGGAGCGCCGTCTATTTTTTCGCTTATTCGCGCCGTGAGGAGATGTTTTAGCGTGTCCGCCTGCCGCGTCATTTGGGCGTAGGAAGAGATGTCCTGTCTATTATTATCGTTGAGGCTGTCTGTTAGGTTCCACACCACGCCATACGCGGCGTAGCGTGCGACGACGTAGCGCCAAAGCCAGCGTAGTTGGGAGTCGCTGAGAGATTTCGTTGCGCTGTCCCAGTTTTGGGCGATACCTATATCGGGGACTATACCCTTGAAGTTGAGGTAGGCGATGCGCCTATCTAGCCACTGAAAGTAGAGTGGATTGATGGTGGAGGGGTCGTTATTTAAGAAGAGTCCGCCGCCTTCGTTCGCGCTCATTACAGAATCGAGTAGGAAGCCGCCTATAAGACGGTTCACGCCCTGCTCTGCAAGCGTGTCGCTCCGCTTTTGAAACAGGCTGAAGTTCTCTTCCGGCTTTTTGGCGTGCGAGAGGGGGCTATCGGGCGCGGGAAACGGCAGAGCGACGGGAAAAAACGGCGTTCTATCGCGGAGCGCGAAGTGGGGAACCGGGTTCGGGCGAACATGGATTAGCGGTAACGGCTCATGTCCGCTCTCTCCGTTCGCGCAGGTAAAGCCCCCAAACTGATTGTGGAGTTCGCCGTCGTTGGAGCGGGTTTTGTACGTCCATTCGCCGGATTTGGTAGGAACGAAGCGGACTATCCAGTTTCCTTCGCCGTCCCAAAA
>CAIJLM010000017.1 GCA_903821495.1 uncultured Chthonomonas sp.
ACAGGGTCACCCGGATTGAAGGGGCCATCATTCCGTTTGAGTGTCGCCAACCCATTGGCTACGTCATGTACATATAAAAACCTTGCAGGGTCAGTATATGGTAATCTCAAATTGTCTAAATCACGGTAGAAGTCTACGCTTTGGATTTCAAAGACCTCGCCCCGCACCTGACTTCTTAGGAAGACGTTGAAGGGGTCTAGCCCAAAGACATCCGGCACGTTGTCCTCGCCTACATACTTATTCGTTATCAAGAAGCGCGGGTAGAACGCGCCGGCATAGGGGTCGGCGATGTTCAGTTTCTGAATGCTAGACGCTCGTAGCCGCCGCCCCGTCATCTGATAGTAGTTATCCGCCGTAAGCGCCCAGTCCACAATCGCGATGGGATTGTTGTTACTGTCCAGTCCGGGCTTGAGCATATAGCATCCGCTATCGTCTACCAGAAGGTAGCGCGGCTGTATGCCGCTGAGTGTGCGGAGGTCGAACTCCTTAAACCACGTCGGGTTGCTCAGAGGCTGGTTCCGGTAGGCGGTAGGATTGCCCATGGCATCTTTCGCCGTCACAAACGATAGCGAGGAGATAACAAACGCGATATCGCCGTCTCTGGCGGGGGCGGGCGGGTTGCGGCGCATGGCGACAATCGCTCCGCCAAGCGTCTCCGGCGTATTCAGAGCGGCTCCAATGATTTTGGACATCGGGTCTTCTGCGTTTACGCGCACATTGTCCACCGCCGCAATCAAGAAGACATCGTTCGTCGGGCTAGTCGGGTCTATGAACTGTTGCAGAGTGCGATAGCGGTAGAACGAGCCTTTCTCGGAGAGCGAGGAGGAGGCGAAGACCACCTGCTTCTGCATTACCGCCGTAGAGCCGTCGCTTCCGGCGAGAACTACAGGGCTACCGTCGAGTTGGAAAGCGTCTACAACCTCTAGGATACGGTAGTTTCCGCTATCGGCGATAATGTAGTGAACCGCGTAGTAGGAGCCTGTGAAGCTGTAGGTCACGCCTGTTCGCAGGTTATTGAACGAGAGGGTTCCCGTATCAAAGCCTGTAGAATCGGTGTAGGTCTGCACATCCGTCGGCGTGTTGAGCGATATGGGGTCGCCAGGGCGCAGAATCTGCAAGCCATTGCTCACCGTCTTGAGTTCCGTCCGCACATACCCGCTCTTGTCCACCTGCACGACGCGGTTGTTGCCGCTATCCGCAATGATAAACGTGTTCAGGCTCGTCTGGCGCACGCTGTTCGGGCGCGACAGGGAGGTGCGAAGTAGCGTTGTCTGCCCCCCCGTGTTGAAAACAGGGCTGAGAGCGCGTGTTCCATCCAAAGTCCACACTGCGCTCCCCGTCACATCCACCTCAAGAAGGCGATTGTTGTCGGCTATCAGCGTTATCTGCTGTTCGAGAGCCGCCACCCCTTGGTGCGCCGCCGCCGCAAGCAGGTTCGCGCTCCCCAGTGGCGGGTTGATGATAGGCGCATTGAGCGGAGTTCCATCCGAACTATTCGGGAGAACGCCCGTCTTTGTCCATCGATAACGCCCTTTGGCGAAGGTCTGAACCTGCGCCCCGCCCGATGCCCCTTGAATATCCACCGCCGCAATATAGCCGTCGTTGGTTCCAAAATAGAGGGTATCGCCTATGACGGAGGGCCCGCTTGCAGGAACGGTGTTCTGTATACCAGCAGGTAACGCTATCCCGTTTTGCGGGATAATCATGTACCACGCTACATTATCAAGGGGCCCGTTTCCGGTTTGCGGATTGGTCACTACGACCTCATCCGGTATCGCGTTGCCCGGCACATTGATAAGCACGTTGACCGGCAGGGCGGTATTGATAGCGTCGTTTCGCGACTCCATGCTATCCGTAATACTGATGGTTCCGGTGTCGCGGTCAACCGAGAAGTTTCGCCCTTCGCTCAGGGTGATATACTTGAGGTTGAGGCTATCGGACTGGATTGTGTCCACCTGACGGACGCGAATGGCTGTCGCGTTAATCGGAATAGACCTTCCTATCGAGAAGGTCATGTTCGGACTAGAGCGTAGCGCGAGAAGAAGCGTCGCGTCAAAACTCGTCGTCTGGTCGCTGGCGAGAACTTTCGCCTGCGCCACCACGTAGACCGTGCCATTCACCACCGCAGGAGCGCCGATGGCTTGGAAGTAGGAGATATACTGCCTTCCTGAAGCAATCTGCCCATTATAGGTATCCGTGTTTATGAGGCGGGGCGGCATATTAACGCCGTTGAACGTGCCGCCGAAGTGCGGCGCGAACATCCATGCGACTTCTGTGCCAGTTCCTCGCGTCCCGCGGGATGCGGTGGAGGCTCCGATATTGTACTGCTCGCGAATACCGTAGACCCTACCCGGTAGCGTGTTATCGTCCCAGTTCGCCTGTACAATGAGTTGGTCGTTATGGTCGAGAGCGACAGTTCCAGTGGAGATATTGGACTTGGGCGTGGTTCCGGGCGCGGGTAGTTTGAAGTAGCGTAGCGTTGTGAACTTCTGCATATCGACTTGGTTCAGTTGCGTACTCGCTATCGAAATCCCGGGCCAGTTCACCGTGTAGTCTGCAAGCAGTTGTTGCGTCGCGGAGTCAGGGGTTATACTCGTCAAGAGAATCTGCATCTGGTGAACGCCGCCCGTCCCCGAGTAGCTCACAGTGAAGTCCGTTCCGAGAACAAGCGTCTGACTATTGGTGATACTGCCGTTCGCGTCTCGCGTGATGAGCGTGACTATCGGCTGTAGCGAAACAACGTTATCCACATACCAAGGAACGAATTTGCGGTCTCCGTTCGGTTGAAAGGCGCGTCCGGTTCCATCATTAGGAACCGCTTGCAGTGGTTCGCCTTTAGTTGCGAACCAGAGCGTATTGATGGCTCCGGCTTTCTCTGTATTATAGGGGTCGGAGGGAACATAGACCACTTTGTCCAGAGCGCCTGTCGCCCTATCGCGCACATAGCCCGCCGTTAGCGACCCCATGAAGGGAGGCAGACCGGGTAGAGCGGCGGTGATGTCAGTACGGACGCTAGGCGCGACTCCGTTCGCATCTCCAAAAATGTTCGCCCCGTTCACAGGGTCTAGCGCGGCGATGCGCCAAGGATGGTTCGTGTCGCCCGCTTCGTTATAGGTATAGGTGTAGACCACGCCCTCCGAAACCGCAGGAGAGGGAACGGGAACCGGATAGGCTCCGCCGCCCAAGGCGGAGAGTAGGCTACCATTGCCAGAGCCAAACTGCCACAACTGAGTGGGCGCGGCGTTCAGGAGTCCGCCGCTACGCGCAAATGCGGTAAAGGCGTAGGTTATTCCGGTAGAAGAGGTGACGAGAACGATGTCTACGCTTCGGTTTGTGGCGGCGTTGAAAATACTGTAGGCGACAGGCGTAGAGTAGCGCACTCCGCTCCCGCCCGGAAGTTGCTTCAACCATATCTCATCGAAAGGAGCGCCAAACTGATAGTCTTGAATACCGGAGTCGGAACTCGCGCCGCTTCTATCGGTTCTCATGCCGGGGTTGGTTTTGAAGGCGTGTAGCACGCTCTGATTATCTACGTAGAAAACCCCGCCCTTGTAGACAATCGCGCCGGAGCCGAATCCGCTTCCGCCATTCGGTAGCGAAGACCACTTTCGAGCGATTTGATTGCCGATATGCTCAGAGTTCCCCCCGGAGCGGCGCACATTGCCGCTTTCAACAGGAACGGAACTCGACCATGCGAGGATATTGTAGAGTAGTTTGAGTTCAGGGGTAAGCGCGTTTACAAGGTTGTTTCCGCTCACAACGCCGCTGTTCGCGCCCTCGACATTCGCGCCGCCGATAAAACCGCTCGCGGCGCGTCCTAGTCCGGCGGAACTCACAACAATGTGTCCCGCCCCAAAGTCGCCTGCGGAGAGGTAGTAGTTGGCTCCTCCGCGAAGTAACAGGATAGGCGCAAAGATACGCGGGTCAATCGGGGAGGCTCCGCCGGGCGCGAAGTGCAGGTGTCGCCCTAAATCGCTGTAGGTTCCTACGTTCCGCACATCTATCTCTTCTAAGTTATAGGGATAGTTGAGGATGGGGTTCTGTCGCTGTCCCGGAGCGGGCGCGACGCGGATATTCTGCGCCGCGTTTATCGCCGTTCCTTGAAAGGAGAGCGGGAAAATGAAGGGCGCGGCGGGATTGACGTTAGAGCCGCTCTCGTCTTCGATAATGAGAGTGCCGCCGGCATCCACGAATCCGCGTAGTTTTTTGCGCTGTTGCGGCGTAAAACTGACGCTCAGGTTGTCGCGGAAGGACATAAACGCGACATCGTAGTTGCGTAAATCGCCATCTGTCACCGTATCGAGATTGACTTCCCAGTAAGCCCCGATATTTTTCGTAAGCGAGGCTCCTACGCGGAAGATAAGAGATTCGGGAGTGCCAGAGGTAAAGGCGGGGTCGCCTGCGCCACGCAGTTGCCAACGGCGATACATATCCGCCGTCACTTGGCTTGGCGCAAGCGGGTTGGTGAACTCCCAGCCGCCGGGCTTCACATCAATACGGCTGTCCAGCGCGTAAAAGAGGTGAGGCGTAACGTTTTGGGGCCCCACGCCTACAATGTTCTGCGAGGCGGTGGAGACCAAAACACACGCCTTTATCTGTTGGCGCGTACTCGCGTAGTTGGTCGCTTGCGCGAAACTCGGCAGAGCGGTAGCGCCCGCCAACCCGACCATCACGAGCAGACTCCAGAGTGTGTGCAACCGTCGCACTATTTGAATAGAACGTTTGTTCATCTTTACCCGCCTTTTATTCGTACATACCCCGCGTCAGCGTCACTCGCTAACTAAGAGGCAGAACCGCGAAACACGCGCAATATCTCAAACTCACGCCGCCAAATTCTCGCTCATCGCTAAGAAGAGGGAGAGATAAAAGCGCTACTCGCTAGATAGTAGTTCCGACCAACTCTTCGCTTTTATCAATTTTAACGCCAATGCCTTCAATCGCTCTGCATCGGAAATAGCGGTAATTTGGGCTAGCGTCGCCTCGCTGGGCTGTCCCCAAAAACTACTCCCTAAAGCCAGAAGCAGACTGCGTTCTCCTTCAAGCACGCCTTCCGTTCTGCCTTCCGCTCTGCCTCTCGCTTCGCCTCTCGCTTCGCCTCTTCTAATTATCGCTTGGTAGGTGACTGACTCTTCCAT
>CAIJLM010000018.1 GCA_903821495.1 uncultured Chthonomonas sp.
CCAACCCTAAACTCTTACGATTTACAGCCTTTTCGCAATGGGCTTCTTGCCGTTAGGAGGCTCCTCAACACGCAGTATCTGGTTCAGAGTCGGATTCTTCAAAACTGTCTCCTGACCGCTATTCCATCGGATTTTAATCTCGTCAACAGTTTTGTTTTGCCCGAATCCAAAAAGCGGACGCGGGTCTATTGAAGAGGCGTAACTCCCGCCCGTATGTACAAAGCGACGTTGCGTCACTCCCCCCGCCGTAGCCCACACCTTCGCGCCAATCGCTTGCGGGTTGCCCCAAGAGGCGTGTAGGTCTAGCTCTATCCAGTTCGCCTCCGCCACGCAGTCGTTACGAAGCGCAAGCGGCTTCTCTCGTAAAACATTCACCAAAATATCTGTGCGCCCCCGATTAAACAGGTCGCCAAACGAGACCCCGCGTGACACGCGCTTGCCCTCCGAAATGCCTGTCGGAGCGGAGACCTCTTCGAATGCGCCGTTTTTCAGGCTATGAAAAAGTTGGTTCGACTGCTTCCACGTCACGGAATCCGAGTACATGGCGATATCGTCAAGAACGTGACCGTTCGCGAAAAACATATCGAGCCAACCATCCAAATCGTAGTCTAGGAAGCCTGTGCCAAACCCTAAATACATCAGGGTTTTGGGCCCCATACCGGAGGGGAAAGCCATATCGCGAAACGTTCCCTGTTGATTGTGAAAGAGAGCGTTCGCCTCTTCGCTAAAGTTTGTGACGAGAATATCCATCTTGCCATCGTTGTCGTAGTCGCCCACATCCACGCCCATACCCGCCTGCGCGTGTCCCTGCTCTCCAAAAGCGACTCCCATATCCGCAGCAGCCTCCGTAAAGGTTCCATTCCCGTTGTTTTTCCACAGGTGGTTAGGCGACTGGTCGTTCGCGACGAAGATGTCAGGGCGATTGTCGTCGTCGAAATCTATCCATGCGACCCCCAATCCGTTGCCTTTGGCTCTGTTGATACCCGCCTTCTCCGAGGCGTCTGTAAAGGTTCCATCGCCGTTATTGTGGTACAGAGTACAGGTCTCAGGCTCGTAGAGATTGGGCCCACAGTAGCTCTTATGCCCCTCGAACTTCGTGCAGTTCAGGTCTTCTTCCACTTTGTACTTCACATAGTTGCACACAAACAGGTCGAGAAAGCCATCGCCGTCGTAGTCCATCCACGCCGCGCTACTGCTCAAGCGTCCGCCCACCACCCCCGCCGTTTTGGTGACATCGGTGAAGGTTCCGTTCCCGTTGTTGTGATAGAGAACGTTGCCCTGATAGCAACAGACGTAGAGGTCTGGCTTCCCGTCATTATCAAAATCGCCCACGGCGACTCCGATACTATAGCGTCCGCACCCCACTCCCGCTTTCTCGGTAACATCTTCAAATGTCCCGTCGTGTCTGTTTCGGAAGAGGCGATTGCTCGGCTTCGCCCCCTTATAGCCGGGCAGAGGCGCGCCCGAACAGAGGTAGACATCCATCCACCCATCTCCGTCGTAGTCCAGCAGGGCGATGCCGCTTCCCATCTGCTCCATAAAGTATTTGCGCCCGCTACCTCCGTCGGAGTGAATAAATGCGCCCAGTCCGCTTGCCTCTGTGATATTCGTAAAACGCCCCAGCGCGGAGACGGGCGGAGGCGGAGCGGAGGCGGCTCTCTTCTGGTTGGAGGCGTTGTTACACCCCGCCACGAAAATCAACAGCAGAATAATCCCGCGCCAAGTCTGTTTCATTATCTGTTTCCCCCGTTCAGCAGACCCGAACGGTTTTGCGCCTCTAAAATCCCCCTCTTGGCTTCGGTAAGCGTGTCGTCGCGCTGTAGCGCCGCCTGATAGTAGGTTATGGCGAGTTCGTATTTTTTGCTCTCCATCGCCTTTTTCGCAAGGCTCATGTAGGAGGCGGGCGTGTCTTTGAACGCGGCTTTGCGATAGAGTTCGCGGTTCTGCGCTCGCCCTTTATCGAACAAGGCTCGGAACTTCGCCTGATACTTACGCGCCTCCTCCGTATGCCCTAGTAGGCGATGCGCCTCTGCGGCTTTGAAGTTTGCGTTCATATCGTTCGGGTTGATTTTTATCAGGCGGTCAAAGTAGACTATCGCCTCTTTCAGGTGTTCTGGCGTTCCGCGCCGACTCAAGCCCATAGCGAAGGAGTAGAGGGCTTTTTCGTTGTTGGGGCTAAGGTTCAGCGCCTGTCGATAGAGTTGGGAGGCTTTTTCAAAATGGAGGTCGTCGGGGCTTTCAAGAAGCCATGAGTCGCCGAGCGCCCAGTAGTAGTGAGCGTCCATCGGGTCTAGTTGAATGGCTTTATTGAGCGGCTCTCTGGCTTGCGCGTAGCGCGTGAGGTTCACGTTGTAGAGACCGATGCGCCCAAAGGCTACAGGGTCTTTGGGGTCTAGTTTGGTCACAATCTCGTACTCTTTTATCGCCGCCTCAAGGTGGAGGTTCCGCGCATACGCCTCGCCAAGGAAGCCATGCGCCTCTGCGTTCGTAGGCTCCGCCTTGACCACAGGCTCCAGCGCCTCAATCGCTTTGACGGGCTTGTTCTGCACAATGTAGAGATTGCCCAGAGAGGTGCGTAGTTTGGTGTTTTGCGGATACTTTTTTACGCACTCCTCAAAGTACTTTTGCGCCTGGTCGAACTTCTGCTGAGCGATATAGAGCTGACCGATGCCGCGCATAACCCGCGAGTTCCCCGGGTCTAGCTGTATGGCGCGTTGATACGCCTGTTTCGCGAGGTCGAACTGTCCGCTCAGAGTCGCAGAATCTCCTAGCGCTATCCATGGAAAAACCCTATCTGTAAGGCGCGTCGCCTTTTGGAGATGCGGGATAGCCTCCTTATAACGCTCTGCGTTCATATAGAAGCGTGCGGTTCCCATCTCAAGGCTATAGGAGTTGGGGCTAGATTTCAGCGCCCCTTCAATTTTTGTCTGAACATCCTCAAACGTATCCGCTTTTTTCGGTTCCGATGACGAGGGAGTAGGTCTCCCCTTAGCGCGCGCTGCCTTTAAGTCGGAGAGAGGGTCTATGCTCGCCTCCTCAGCGACTTTCGGAGCAGGCTTGGAGGGCGTGACACCGCTATTGGAAGGAGAGCCTCCTCCGCAACCTAACGCGCCTAGCAGAACGGTCAGCGTAAACAGGCGACACGAAGACCTCATCGGGGTTCCTCCACTTTGGAGTATTTGTCGAGCGCAATCTGGTTGAGGGTCTGCTTGTCCCCATTGGGCCAGCGGATGTTGATAACAAGATGGCTTGTGTCCGCTGTTGGCGGAAGGTTGAAGAGAACGCGCAGGTCGCTCTGCCCGATATAACTGCCCCCGCTTCGCACCTCTCGAATCTGATTTCCGCTAGAGGCTTGTAACTCCACTCTCGCGCCAATAGCGCTACGATTGCTCTTCGTTCCTATCAGTTTTAGCCCTACCCAATGCCCCTTTATACTGGTTTGGTTCTCTGCAGACGCGCCGGACGATTCAGACTGTTCAGCAGAACGTCTATTTTGCCGTCGTTATTAAAGTCGGCGGTAGCGACAGAGCGCCCGACAGAGGGCGTTCCCGGATACGCGCCAGACGCAGGAAGCACCTCTTTGAACTTGCCCGCTCCGACATTGTGATATATCTGGTCAACCTCTTCAAAGGTATCTGCGTCGTGAAACTTCTCTATGGTATCGTGTACGTGTCCGTTTGTCTGATAGATATCGGGTAGCCCATCGCCGTCAAGGTCCGCGAACACGATACCGAACTTCAACTTACCGAGCGAGGGTTGCCCTATGCCAGAGGGATAGGCGATTTCTTGAAAGTTCATGCCGCCCAGATTATGGTAGAGAGTGGTCACCTCGTTCGAGAAGTTGGTGATAACAAGGTCGAACTTGCCATCGCCATCCACATCGGCGGCATCGGTTCCCATGCCCGCCCTCATACTGCCATCCTCGCCGTAAGCGACTCCCGATTTCTGCCCCATATCTTCAAATTTACCATGCAGATTGTGCAGAAGCGCGTTGGGCGTTCCGTCGTCTGCGATAAAAATATCTACCCAGCCGTCGTTATCAAAATCGCAAAGAAGTACGCCGAGGCTAGCGCCTTTTTTGTTCTCCGCGCCCAACTCTTTCGCCTTCTCCAAAAACTTGCCGTGTCCCTGATTGATATAGAGTTCGCTGGCTTGCGTGCCGTACTGATTGGGAGTGCATCCGTGCTGAATATGAGCGCTCTCGCAGAAGGGCATTCGCGGGTCGAAAACAACATAGTTGCCGATAAATATATCTAGTAGCCCATCTCGATTCACATCCACAAAGGCGCAACCAATCCCCCATGTATTGGGGCGGCGCAGTAGTCCCGCCTCTGCCGTCACATCCTTAAACTTGCCATTGCCAAGGTTACGAAAGAGGTAGTTACGCCCGAACCCCGTTATCAGGATATCGTCGTTACCATCGTTATCATAGTCTCCAATGCAAGCGCCTGTAGCATACGACTCGACAACGATACCCGAACCTTCCGTTACGTCGGTAAAGGTTCCATTTCCGTTGTTGTGGTAGAGTTTCGTGCCGGAGGTCTGTTTGGGGAGTTTATAGTCTTGCCCTGCATCTACAAGCAACACATCTACCCAACCGTCGTTATCATAGTCGATAAAACAGGCGGAACTGCCCATCGTCTCGACGATAGTGATAGGAGAGCGCGTGGAGGCGTGATGACGAAAACGAATACCGCGCTGCTCCGCCACTTCCACCAGTTTGAAGGGCGCATTGGCGGCAAGCGCTTGGCTTTGGGAGGGCGAAGAGGGTGGATTGGAGGCGGTGCGGTTCTGACAGGCTCCCGCCCCCAGCAGAAGAACAAGCGCCGCGCAAATAGTACGCAACCTCATTTAAGGCGTGGTTCCCTTCAAAAGTTCATTCGGAGCGCCGCCAGAAGACTGCGTATTCAGCGCCTGTAGCAGTTTGGGTAGCATGGGGTGGTCAGGTTTCTCATCTTGAATACGCTTGCAAAGCAGTACCGCCAGCGAACGCTTACCCGACTCGATGTAGAGTTGCGTCAACTCCGCCCTGCTGTCCCAATCGTTGGGGTTATGGGTTATCTGCTCTTCCAGTTGCGATTCGCGCCTCGCGTGTAGTTTACGTTTTTCGTAGATTTGGGCTACTCTGTTCGCATCGGCGGTGCGTCCTATGGCGCGGAGACAACGCTCTAGCTGATAGAGCGCGGCGGTGTGGTCAGGCTCAATGCGAAGCGCCCTCTTCTGCATCTCTAGGGCTTCGTCGTTCTTGCCCAGCCGAGATTTCAAGCGCCCCAGCATATACCAGCCCTCCGCCTCGCTCTGGTCGGCGCGAATGGCTTTTTCGAGGGTCGTCTGCACGGTTGTCAGGTCGTTACTGGTCTTAGCCCGTTCCCACTGAACGCGCCCCAGAGCCAGTAGCGCGTTCGCATCGTCAGGGGCTAGGACGAGCGCCTGCTTGAGGCTCTCTTCCGCTTTGTCGTACTGGGTCATCGCGTAGTAGGCTTGCCCCGCGCCAACAAGCGATTGAGCGGACTTTCTGTCCTTTTCAATAGCCCGTTGAAAAGCGACAAGCGCGGACTTATAGTTCAGAGTGCGTTGATAGGCTTGCCCTAAGTCGCACAGCGTCGCCACCTTATTAGGCTCCAATGAGTCCGCTTTTTCCAACTCCTTGACCGCTGTAAAGGGCATTTTCGTGGCGATATGGAGTCGCCCCATGTTGGCGTAAGCCTCCGCGTAGTTTGGTTTCAGTTGAAGAGCGCCCTGAAGAACGACTAACGCTTCGTAGTAGCGAGATTGCAGAATATAGGCGACGCTCAGGTCGTTGAGAATATCAGCGCGAGTAGGCTCTTTCTCTAGCGCCGCTAGAAACTGTTTCACCGCAAGGGAGTACTTTCCCTCCTGCGCGTAGGCGAGCCCCAGCGCGTAGAGCGTGGCGGTGGAAGAGGGGCGCTTTTTAACTAGCGCCTCCAGCTCCGTCGTACTCATAGCGCGGAGGCGCTCCTCCTGCTTGCTTTGCCAGAGATTCCTGCCAACAACTCCCGCCGCCACAAGGACGACGAGAGTCAGCGCCAATAGAAGCCCTTTTAACTTTGCGGGGCGTTTTTCCACTACTTAGGCTTGCCTCCCGG
>CAIJLM010000019.1 GCA_903821495.1 uncultured Chthonomonas sp.
AAGCCGACCAGCAGATAACTACCGATATAGCCCATGTCCGCCGGGTTCCAGAGCGCAAACTTTTTCATGCTACCCGTCTGCACGTACTTGCGGAGGTTGTTCGGCATACCCAGCCCTGTGACCGCTATTGAGTTCGCTTTGCCAGCCGTCTCTACCACGCGAACCGTCGACACTATGCCCACCGAAGTAGGCGCGATAATCCCTTTCAGGTTCGGGTGCTTGAGCAGGAGGGCTTGCGCCTCCGTCGCGCTCTTCTGGTCTTGGTCGTTGCCAAAGACCGTATCTACCAGTTGAATATCCTTGAATTTAGGGTCTTTCAGGGTCTCTTTCATGCCTTTTATCCAGAAGTTCTGGTTGGGCGCGTCCGTCGTGGCGCTAAGGATAGCGATTTCGCCCTTCCCGCCAATCAGTTCGCTTATCAGGTCAATCTGGCTTTTCCCCACGATATTAAAGTCCATGGGAAGAATACAGGCTTCGCGCCCCTCCTCGTTGCCCGTCAGGTCTGCGTCAATTGTGATGACGTGTATCCCCTTCGCAAGCGCCTCTTGAAGCGCGGGCTTTACCGCATCGGGGCTGTTTGGCGAGATGGCGATAGCGTCCACCTTCAGTTGAATCTGTTGCTTGATGAAGGGGATTTGCGCGGCGGCATCGGCTGTCGCAGGCGCTACTATGTCGAAGTCGAAGCCCAACTCCGCCTGCGCCTTCTTGAAGCCTGAGACGACTACGTCGAAGTAGACATTTCCGGTGTTCTTGGGGATGTAGACGATTTTGATTCTCTTCGTTGCGTCACGGGCTATCTCCGCCGCCTTGCCGGACTCTTTCGTTCCAGCGGCGGCGGTCTCTTTATTGGGGGTAACGCCGCCCTCTTTGGCAGTCGTCTTTTCAGTGGACGCTTCGGGGGTCTTCTTGTCGCACCCCGTCATAACTCCGCTCACAAGTAACGCGCCCATAAGCGCGAGGTAACATTTTCGGGTAAGCATACGCTCTCTCCTTTAAGAGTTAGTCTTTCTGTCGTCGAAGCAGGTTCGGCAGGAGGATGGAAAACAGCAAGAGCAGACCGACGACGATAAGTTGCTTCTCTATTTTGATATTGTGCAGTCCTATTCCTGTACGAACTATCGCCATTAGTAGGAAAAAAGCGATAATCGCGCCTAAAATCGCGCCGCGTCCGCTAAGTATACTCGCTCCCTCAAGCTACCGCCGTTATCGCGTTAGAAGTCTACCATTCCGCGAACCGGCTTCTTTGCATCAATCGCTCAGAAATTGGCGTGGATTGTCGCAAAGAAGATTTTTGAAATAGGTGTTGCACAAAAGTAATGCAAGGGGCATACTTCAAGTATGCCCAACAGGGTGTGTCTTATACTGTGTGCGTTTTAGTCCTCGAAGGAGCGTGCGCTATGCCAAGGAAAGTCCGATACACGGTGATGAACGGTCAAGTGGTGAGCGAACGTCGTGGGGGAGTGAAGCGCGACTACCGCGCTGACCCGCTTGGGAACACAACGGCTCTTGTAGACAATACAGGAAGCGTTCTCGTTCTCTCCAGGATTCTGTGTTTCGTATTCAGCTTGAGTTGCACCACGCTGATTGCTGTAGCGCAAATACGGAAGGAACCGCCTATTTTGAAATACCGGGTCACCAACCTGGGCCCTTCTTATGCAGGCGGCACCAATAACCGGGGGCAAATTGTTGGAACGTTTAGTAAGTCCGGGGTAGCGGAAAGTCTTATCTTTTTGTGGGAGAAGGGCAAAAGACGCGAACTCGGATCCTTCCTGGGAAAGAGAGCGAGTAGCGTTGGAGGCATCAACAATCAAGGGCATTTTGTGGGAAGCGCCTTCATTGGGGGGACAGAGCCTCCGCGCTATCCATTTATCTGGCGTAACGGAAGTGTGGAACGGCTTTTAGGCTCCAACCACACTGGTCACGCTCTTGGCATCAATGACCGAGATGAGGTTGTGGGAACTATGCCAGTGCGAGAGTCTCACGAACACGCCTTTCTCCTGCGTCATGGAGAGATAGTAGACCTTGGCACGCTGAAAGGAGGGAGTAGCGTCGCCGTCGCAATCAACTCTCAAGGGCGCGTGGTTGGTTATTCGGATTTCGGAAATTCTCCTCACGCTTTTCTATGGTGGCAGGGCGTAATGCTTGATATTGGCACGTTAGGCGGAGAGGAGGCGGAGGCAAGTGACATCAACGACAAGGGGCAAATTGTTGGGCGTGCGGACACCGTTCAAGGAAAGCGCCGTGCGTTTATGTGGCAGAAAGGCAAGATGCTGGACTTAGGAAGTCCGGGCGAGGGAGTGTGTTCAGCAGGGGCTATCAATAACAACGGACAGATAGTGGGTTACTGGGAGCCAGAGGGCAAGGATGACGAGGAGTCCCGCGCCCTTGTCTGGGAGAAGGGCAAACTTTATGATTTGAACGACTTGATTCCTAAAGGCTCTGGTTGGATTTTG
>CAIJLM010000020.1 GCA_903821495.1 uncultured Chthonomonas sp.
AACTCTGGAATGCCAAATAGCCGAATTGAGAACCTCAAGGGCACTTTTGTCGCCCTTATTACGCCGATGGATAGCGCGGGAAACATCCTGTTTGAAGCCTTGCCCGACCTCCTCGAATTTCACCGTAGAAACGGGGTGGCGGGAGCGGTATCGGGAGGCACGAACAGCGAAGCGACCTCGCTCTCCGTAGCGGAGCGCAAGCGACTGCTGGAAGCGACGCTTGCACAGGGAGAGGGGCTTCATATCATGGCGGGGACAGGCGCGACGAGCGTCACAGACGCGCTAGACTTAACGCGTCACGCCGCGGAGTGCGGGGCGGTAGCGGCGCTGGTAGTGCCGCCGTTCTTCGTCAAAACCCCCTCCGTAGAGGGGCTTTACCGCTACTTCATGACTCTGCTTGACGGCGCGGACATCCCCCTGCTTCTCTACCATATCCCCGCCTTCACCGCCGTTCTCATTCCCGATGAACTGATTGACAGGCTACTCGGACACCCGAACCTCGTTGGCATGAAGAACAGCACGGGCGATGTGGAGCATACCGTCGGCTGGCTCGAAAAGTACCCGCAACTCGCGCTCTACTCTGGTAGCGACCTCATCCACGAACACGTCTACCCGAAAGGGGCGCACGGCTGTATTTCAGGCTTGGCGAACGCCTTCCCAGAACTCATCGCCGCCGTCTGGACGGGCTATACCGAAGACCCCTCCCTCGCCAAAATGCGCGAGGCGCAACAGCGCGTCTTGCAGATGGCGGCGATAGTGAGAAACTACCCCTTTGTCGCGAATAACAAGGCGATACTCGCGCACAGAGGCTTTCCGCGCTTTTACGTGCGCCCTTCGCTGGTGGATTTGACCGCCGAACAGGAAGAGAAGATGATAGGGGAGTTGAAAGCGATAGGGCTTTTGTAGAGCATTCGGAAAGGAGAAAACCCATGAGTTTAGAAACCAGAATTTTTGAAGGAACTTGGGCGGAGGCGATACGTCATTCCGAAGCGATTCCATCGAAATCAACTCGTGTTGATTTACGCCGCTAATCCTGTCGCTGAAACTCCTGAAGCCACTATTGCGTCGTCTCTTAACCCGGAAAACGATGCCTCTATCGCTTTGCTGGACTCATGAATTGCTAAAGCGCCGAAAGATGTGGAATCCATACGAGAACATGATACCGATTAGGAGAAAGAACTCCATGAAGAAAAACCTGCTACTCACGCTACTACTGCTACTCGCAACCTGCCCGCTATCCGCGCAGACCTCCTTTCCTATGCTTGGGGGAGTCCTGCCTGTTGGCGTGGAGCGCGGCAAAACCGCCACCCTCACGCTCTACGGCGGCGGCAATGGCGGCGCGAACCTCAACGGAACCTACAAGGCGATGGTCGAGGGCAAGGGCGTGAGCATGGAGGTCGTTCCTCCCGAAAAGGGCTACCCGAAAGCCGATGCGAAGACCCCATGGTCTCTGCCCGGCGTGACCGAAATCAAACTCAAAGTCACGGTTGCGGCGGACGCGGATTTAGGCATACGCGAGTTTCGCGTTGCAACAGAGCGGGCGGGCTTGTCCACGATTGGGCAGATAATCGTCTGTGACGAACCGCAAATTGTGGAGGTTGAGCCTAACAACACGATAGCGCAAGCCCAAAAGGTGACGCTTCCCGTTGGAGTGAACGGGCGGCTACAGCAGGGCGAGGATGTGGACTACTACCGCTTCAAGGCGGAGGCGGGGCAGGATGTCACCTTCGCGGTTCACTGCGCCCGCCTTGAGGACAAGGTGCATGACCTGCAAGAACACGCCGACTCCCTCATCGTTCTCTCTGATACCAGCGGCGTTGAGATAGCCCGTAATGACGACTACTACCGCGCCGACCCCCTGCTCAGTTACCGCTTCGCGAAGGCGGGAGAGTATATTTTGCAGATTCGGGATGTGGGGTATAAGGGAAACCCCTACTGGAACTACCACCTACAGATGACCACGCGCCCCTATATCACGAGTACGATTCCGTGCGCGGTTCGCGCCGGTCAGAGCGCCGAACTCACGCTGGGCGGTTTTCATCTCGGCGGTACGCAGAAGGTTCGCATTGACGTACCCGGCGACCTACCGGACGGTATCTGGCAGACTCCCCTGAAACTTCCCAACGGAACGACCAACCCTATCTTCTTGTGCGTTACTCATGTTCCGCAGACGAGCGTGGAGCCAGACCCTGCCGGAAATCGCCCGATAACCGCAGGAAACGCGCCCATTGGCAAGCCCCTCGCCATACCCGGCGGAGTCAGTTCGTGGCTGGCGAAGGATGGACAGGTAGACCGCTACACTTTTAAGGCGAAACAGGGCGAAGGATGGGGCTTTGAGGTGACTTCGCGCCGCCTCGATTCCAGCGTGGATTCGGAGATAAAAATCAAAGATGCGAAGGGGAACGTACTCGCCGCCAACGACGACTTTGAAGGGTCGAAGGACTCCCGCCTTGAGTGGTCAGCCCCTGCGAACGGCGACTTCACTGTAGAGGTGCGCGACCTCACTGGAAAGTCGGGCGCGACCTACTTCTACAACCTGACCGCCGAACGCCTAACGCAAGACTTCAAAATACGGTGCGACACAGACCGCGCCATGATAGCCCCCGGCAACCGAACCTCATGGTACGCCATGATTGAGCGGCGGCACGGGTTTACAGGCGAGGTCAAAGTAGAGGTGAAGGGGCTTCCTGCGGGTATGACCGTCACGCCTCTTACTATTCCCGCGAACATGACCGTCGGCACGCTTATCCTCACCGCCTCCGCAGACGCGAAAAAAGACGCCTCTCTCGTAGAGGTCGTAGGAACTGCGATGGCGACAGGGCTGGACAGCAAACCTATCGCGGTCTCTCGTATCGCTACGCCGATGTCAGAGATATATATGCCGGGCGGAGGGCGCGGTCTCCTCGCCACGCGAACGCAGGGAGTCGCTATTTCTGACACGAACGACCTTGAAGTGACCGCGGACGTGCGTGAACTGACCCTGAAACCGGGCGAAACGCGCAAAATCAACATCACCATCAAGCGTCGCCCCGACTACACGAAAGCGGTGACTCTGGATGCGCGAGTGCAGCACTTGGGCGGTATCTTCGTAGACCCGCTTCCGCCGGGCGTGACGGTGGACGACGCGACAATACCCGAAAACCAGACAAAGGGCGTGGTGACAATACACGTTGCGCCGAACGCTCAACTGGTCAAAGATGTTACGCTATCGCTCTTCGCGAATGCTAGTATCAACTTCGTGATGAAGGTCTGGTACTCTGCAGAACCCATCAAACTGACGATACAGAAGTAACGAAGGTATTTCTCTCTCTACTGACAAAGGACACGTACACTATGCCACGCCATCATTTCGTCCGTCGTAGTTCGCTGACGACGGTGTTTGCCACTCTGTTACTGCTACTCACGGCGGTATGTTATGGGCAGTTGACGCTCACTACCGCCGCTCTAAACGCCGGCTTCAACCTGACCACTTTTGCACAGGGTTTTCCAGTTACAGATAACGCTGGACCGCTTGGAATCGTCTTCCCGACAGCAAATAGCGTTCTGGTCTCTGATTGGTCAGGAGCCGTCCGCCTGTTTACGTCGGATGTTGACGGACAAGATGCAAGGAATGCTGTAGTAGGCGCGAACTACGGTTCCCACAATGTCGGCAGTCTAGGCATACTTAACGGACACATCTATGTGTGCCAGGATGCTGGGACGCTGATTGAGGTCAACGCGGATGGAACAGACACAGGTAACGTTATTCTTACGGGTTTGAACCTGCCCAGAGGAATGGCTGTGGATACTCAGAAAGGGCTTATCTACCTTGCAGAGTACGGGACACAGAGAATTCTGCTTGTCGACCCTATTAAGAAGACGGCTTCAGTATTCATTGTGGCTGGGTATTTTGATGGTATCGCCTTGAGCGCCGACGGCTCTGTACTCTACGCATCGCGAATTCAGCAGAACTATATTTCGGGGTTTCGCACAAGCGATGGAGTCGAGGTTTTTCAATCAGGAGCGATAGGCGCGCCAGACGGCATAGCCTTTGGCAAGGGGGTATTGAAAGGCAATCTTATCGTAAACACCAACTATGGCGTGGTCTATGCGGTCGATATTGCGACAGGCTCTCCTACTGTGATTGCATCGGGAGGCTCACGAGGCGACTATGTCGCTATAGACCCCAATAATGGGACGATACTGATTACCCAATCTGACCGTATCATGCGTATTGATGTCGCCGCGAGATTAACGGCACTCTCGGTTCCCGCTGTACTCACGGGCGGAATCTCCGGCACGGGTACGCTGACTCTCTCTTCCGCTCCGACAGATGACGGTATGGCTATCTTAGCCAGCTCCGTTCCTAAAACGGCTTCCATTCCAAGCGCTGTTACCGTTTTAGCAGGACAACCCTTCGATACCTTCCCCATAACGACCTTTAAGGTCACATCAGACATTCGCGTCACCATGTTCGCCTTGCTGGACGGAGTGACGAGGACAGCGAATCTCATCGTTACGCCTACGAGACTGACTTCGCTTACGGTCAGCCCCGCCGTAGTTATGAGCGGCAAGTCCGCTACTGGCACGGTCAAACTCTCCAACGTCGCGCCCGATGGCGGATGGCTGGTCGCCCTCTCCTCCGACAATGCCGCCGCGGTGGTTCCCAATTCCGTTGTGGTTCCTGCGGGTTCTAGCGTGGTGAAGTTCCCCATAGTCTCTACCTATCCCGATGCCGTGACAACCGCGAACATCTCCGCGATGTTTGGCGGAACGACAAAGACCGTCCCTCTCACTGTCAACCCAATCACCCTTGTAAGCCTGACTCTGACCCCTTCAACGGTATTTGGCGGAACAAGCGTATCGGTGAAACTGACCATCAACGCTCTTGCGCCAACGGGGGGCAAAACCGTCACGCTTTCCAGCGGGAACTCCGCCGCGAACTGTCCGGCGAGCGTTGTGGTTCCTGCGGGGAAGAGTAGCGTGACGTTCAAAATGACGACAAGCAACCCCGCCGCCACGACGACGGGCGACATAAGCGCGACGCTCGGCGGAGTGACCATCAGCGCCCCCCTCACCGTGAATCACGCTGTCGTAACGAAACTGAGCATTGCGTTCCTGCCGAACGCCTCGCGCTATGCACGCGGCACGGTTATCACGCTACAGGCGACGCTACTGGATGAGACAGGCGCTCCTATTGTTGGCAAAACCGTGACGCTCAAGGAGTACGTCAGCGCTCTCGGCACGCGAACAACGTTGGGCGCATTGACGACGGATGCAAACGGGCGGGTACTATTGACCTATACCGTGCCGACCGACCCTGCGAAGGATAACGTCTATATCGAAGCCTACTTTGCCGGAGATGTCGCCTACCTACCCGCGCCGAAAGCAAGTAAGCGGATACCTATCGGCACGTAAGAGAGGGATAGATTGATGTACAGAAAAGCCCGCTACCGCCAATCAAGGCGATAGCGGGCTTTTCCTATCTTGTAACTACTCAGGCTATGTCATATTGCATAGCCTGAGTAGTTACAGCGCCTTTTCCTATCTTAAACGGTTTCGCTATCTCTACTATCCAACTCAAGATTCCAACTGCCTCAGAATTGCGGTGAGTCGCCCCGGCTCCTCCCGTAGAAGGTGAGCGAGGTGCCTTCCCGCCTGCACGAGGTAGTCGTAAGGGGCGCTCTGCGCTTCGCACGCTTGTCGGAGCGTGGCGACAACGAGTTCGTCCGCCCCCGCCTCTCCCTTTGATTGTAGTAGTAGGCGTAGGTACTCCGGGCTTTGCGTGAGGGCGAGGATTTCAGCGGTGGAACACTCCGCGACAAACGCATGAATACGGGGCGGGCGGGTTGGCAACGTGTAGCGTAGCCGCCCTTGATGCACGTAGCCAATGGCGAGCGCCGTGAACTCTGTTTGGAGTAAATCGAATATCTGGGGCTGTTCGGCGCGAAGTTCCGCTTCGTTGAGACCATAGGCGGAAGGTCTTCGGCTAGGGTCAAGAGAGCGTGTGTTCGCCATACAGACTACAGCGTAGGTAGCTCCCTCCTCCCACGCATACAGCGCGTGATGTTCGCTCTCTGCGAAGGGGTCGGGCTTCTCTTGAGGTTTGGGAGGCTTATAGTCAGGAGGCGAGGGGGTTCGTACAAACGCTCCGAATAGGGGAGGCTCGTAGAGGCGATGGGGAGGACACTGGGCGACAAACCGTGAGAGGGAGGACTCGACAATCTCCCCGACATGGTTTTTCTGTTGGTTTGCGTTAGCGTACATAGTGTTCTCTAGGGAAGTCGTGCGTTATCTGAACGCGGTTGGAGTCGCCTCCTTCTGGTTTCAGTACGCCCTCCTTGGAGGGAGCCAATCCTATATAGGTATCCCAGAGCGAGATTTCGCAGTTCACGCCGAACAGGTCTCTAATTTCGCGCCATGCTGTGTAGGCGATTCGGTCTCGATAGTAGGGTTCTAGTCTCGCCGGAAAGTAGAGGCGTAGCAGGTCGGGGCGTTCAAAGCGTAGTCCTACGGCAATTGTTGGGTTGAATTTCCGAAAACGCTTTTTGAACATCTCCGTAAAAACTCTCCTCTTGCCTGCGTCCTGCGTCTCGCCTTTGTGGAGCGCAATAGCGCCTTGTAGGGCTTGCCATATCTGGGTAAGCGTGGGGGTAGCCAACACGGCTTCCGCTACGGGGTCGGAGTTGTCCTTTTTTTGCTTCCAAAAAAGGTAGCAAAAAAAAGAAATGAGCGTGATACCGACAATGGCAACGACTATACGGCGCATCTCTACACGCCCCTTTCTACCCTCGTGGACAGCGTATCGCACCTGCTATCGCACCTAATTCTCTAATTCGGCAAAAAGGGGCGAACTCCTTCCCTATTCCAAAGGAGAGTCTATTTTGCCTATGTTTTCGTGTATTTTACGGTTTTTGCTGTTAAAAACGGACTGGATACTGACACTCCGCCCCGCTTTTGCTATAATGACGGATAGAAATCTATTTTGAGGGAGCGGTATCTATGCAAGCGCCGATACGATGGGGGATTATAGGTTGCGGTAATGTGACCGAAGTGAAGAGCGGCCCCGGCTTTCAGTTAGCGGAGGGTAGCGAACTTGTGGCGGTAATGCGTCGGAATGGCGCTTTGGCGGAGGACTACGCCAAGCGGCATGGAGTCGCGAAGTGGTACGATTCCGCCGCCGCGCTTATCGACGACCCCGATGTGACCGCTGTCTACATCGCTACGCCGCCGGGAACTCATAGAGAGTACGCTCTACAGGTCTGCGCGGCGGGTAAGCCCGCCTATATTGAAAAGCCGATGGCGCGTAACTTTGCAGAGAGCCTAGAGGTTACGGAAGCGTTTGAGCGGGCGGGCGTTCCGCTCTTTGTCGCCTACTATCGCCGCGCTCTGCCTCGCTTTCTCAAGGTTAAGGAGATAGTGGACGCGGGGCGGTTGGGCAGAGTGACAGGCGTGTATGTGCGGCATACCAGCCCTGCGAAGCGCTCTCCCAACTGGGATAACCTCCCTTGGCGTTTTCAGGCGGAAGAGGCGGGCGGGGGGCTGTTCCTAGACCTCGCGGCTCACACGCTGGACATACTCGACTATATTTTGGGCGCGTTGCATCCGGTAGCGGGTAGAGCCGCCAACAACGGCGGGCGTTATGCGGTGGAAGACGGTATCGCAATGCACTTTCAAACGCCGAACGGGGCTTTGGGAACCGCGCACTGGAACTTTATGGGCTTCGCGAAGGAAGAGATTGTTATTATAGAGGGAGCGGAGGGGCGAGTCTCGTTCTCCGTTTTTGGCAATGAGCCTGTGAAATTGGAGACGGAGGGGGGTGTGGAGGAGTTCGATTTGCAGAACCCCGCGCACGTCCAACGCCCCTTCATTCAGACGATGGTGAACGCTCTGCTTGGCAAAGGCGAATGCGCTAGCGATGGGCGCACCGCCATGCGTACCGCCCGCGTGATGGATATAGCCCTGCAAAGTTACTACGGCTCTCGCGAGGACGCTTTTTGGTTGCGCGAATCGGAGTGGGGAGCCAAACGGTAAGCCCGCCCTGTCGTTGGAGAGTAGGTCGGTAGATATACGAGGTAAGGCAGTAGATACCTCTCGCTTAACTTATTGGGAAGGAAACACCCGTTTATGTCTCTCATAATGGCGCTTATCGGAACGCTTGGTCTCATACTACAACAGAAGCCTCCTGTCGCGCCTCCCGTTGCGAAGCCGCCAGCGGTCAAGCCTACGACTCCGCCTAAGCCCGTCGCGCCTCCTGTCATTCGGGAGGTGTTGGTCACAAAGAGCCTGACTTTGCAGAAGGGCGCCATTATCAACGCTCGCCTGGTGGTGAAGGCGGACGGCGTGGTCATTGATGGCAACGGCGCGACATTGAACGGGGGCGGAATCGCAGACAAGCCGGAGAGTTTTCAGGGGATTGGCATTGTTTCCGAGGGCTTTTCGCAGGTGACGATTAAAAATGTCAAGGTGAAGGGCTTTTCCGTCGGGCTGTCGGTTACAGATGGCTCGGAGTGGCGTGTGGAGGGGTGCGATTTCTCGGATAACTTCACGAACCCAATGGCGGGGTGGGGGAATGGCGAGAGGCAGGGCGGCATGATTCTTACGCGGGTTATGAAGTCGAAGTTCTACACGAATAAGGCGAACCGCGTTTGGAATGGGCTAGACCTTCAGTACTGCAACGAGAACGATTTCTATAAGAACGACTGCTCTCACTGCTCAAATCTCTGTTTCAAGATGCTCGGCTCTAGCAAGAATACCGTAACGGAGAACATCCTCTCTTATGGCATTCGCGTCGCCCCTGACGAGGTTCATGCCCGTGATTCGGCTTGCGTGCTGATAGAGAGCGGCTCGAACAACAACCGCTTCACGAAGAACGATATACGCTATGGCGGCGATGGGCTGTTTATTCGCGTACTGAACGGTTTCGTTTCGACGGGGAATATCTTCACCGAAAACGACTGCTCCTACGCTCACAATAACTGTGTGGAGGCGTGGAGTCCGGGCAATACCTTTATTCGCAATAAAGCGAATCATGGCTCGTATGGCTTCTGGCTTGGCGGGAGCGATGGAACGGTTTTGACGGAGAACGAGGCGGCGTTCAATGGAATGCCTACCGAGAATCACAACGCGCCTGAACCGGATTTCGGACACGGCGGAATTGTATTTGTGAATGGTGCGGCGGCTCATGTTGTGATTCAAGGGAACTACTGTCATCACAACGTAGGGGGCGGTATCGTTTTGCGGGGAGACCGCGCCTCAAAGGGCGAAAAGTGGAAAGCCTACCACGCCATTATTCAGAATAACCGCCTTGAGTTCAATCAGTGGGGCGTTTTTGTGATGTATGGCGACTGGATTCATGTGGCGAACAACAAGTACTATAGCAACTCGCAAGAGGATGTTTACGACAACGTGACCAACCTCTACAAGGCGGACGAAGCGAACTATAAGGGGAAACTGCCTCATGTTGTGATGCGCGCCCCTAAGACCGCGAAGGTGGGCGAGCCTGTGGTGTTTGATGCGACGGATAGTTTTACGCCAGTGGGCGACCCTGTCTATGTGCGGTGGGATTTGGGCGTGGCGAACTTTATGAAGAGCAGAGTGACCTATACGTTTAAGAAGCCGGGCTTCTATCGGGCGAGCGTACTGGTGCATGATGCGACTCTTGCGGCGTCGACTTATCGTGATGTGCTGGTGACTAGCCCCGTTACGGAACTGACGGATGCGGACGAAGACCTTGCGAAGTGGGGGTTCGAGATTGATAAGAACGACGATGGCAAGGCGAAAGTGGTCTTTGAGAACGATACTGCGAACGCGCTCATCGGTAAGAACTGCTTGAAGTTTCAGCCTATTCCCTATCCGGGCGAGAGTGTGACGGTTACGTACCCCAAAGCGAAGGACGCGCACTGGAACGCAAGCGACAAGACGAAACTCTCCTTCTGGATTCGCGCTGAGAACCCTAACCCTACGGGCTTTCAGGGCGCGGGACCCGTTATAAAACTCTATAGCGAGAAGGGGAGCCTTACGTTTACCCCCGCCGGGGATAGGCACCTGCTTCGCGATTGGGCGTACAACGAGGCGCGGACGATGTGGCAACGGGTGGAGATTCCGTTGACGGAGGCTGACCCTAAGTGGAAAGTGGCGAAGGAGGGAGGCTTCTCTTTTGCGGATGTGCGGGGCTTTAGTTTCACCTTCGATTCCTTCGAGAGCGACCCGTTTACGGTGTGGCTGGACGGGGTTGCGTTTGAGTGAGTTTTACGTCCCTCATATCGTCCTGCGGATGCCCTTCTCCCGATTCGGGAGAAGGGCATGACGCTTTTGGTCAGGGGCTGATGAGCCATCGCCTGACAAGGAAAGGGAGTCGCTATGCGTACCGCTGTAAAACGTCTCCTGATAGTCATAACCCTGCTTCTCGCCATAGCGAACCCTGTGACGGCGCAGAAGCCGAAAGACCCTGCTTTTCTTCTTGACCTGCTTCTGGACGATTACCAGAAATACGGTCTCCCATTTCCGCCCAAAGAGGCGCGGCTTGCCT
>CAIJLM010000021.1 GCA_903821495.1 uncultured Chthonomonas sp.
CGCTGATATTGTAGAACTTGGTTCCCCATGTCTCGTCTTGCTTGGAGTACTGATTGACTCCCCAGAAGGTAACACCGTCTACCGGGTCGACGTTCAGAGCGGAGTAGTCGCCCCAGCGTCCGCCAGTGTATGCCGAAAGGCTATTGAAGATACTCTTTCCTTTTGACGCGAACACTCCCGCCGCGAGTTTGCCGTTGATATAGATAGCAGGGTATCCTACCGTCGCGCTCCAGTTCGTGGAAGACCATGCTACCGCGACATCTCCTCTTAGGTTGACCGCAACCTGCGGGTTGAAGTCATCAGATGTGGAGGTTGCAAACAGAAATTTCTGAAACACTTTGGTATTCGTGGCGCAGTTAATGGCAATCACGTTCGTGACGGGGAAGCCCGCGAGGTCTACACAGTTGGTAGCGTAGATAACGTTGCCTACCTGAACGGTATTGTTCGGGAAGCGCCCGTCCAGCGTGTCTATGTCAGCCGTGGTTCCGGGCTGTTTTGCGGCGCGAGGATAGTTTTGCGTCACCCCGATATTAACGTTGGGACCTGCCGTAAGAGTCGCGTCAAATCCGTGAGAAGCGTTGTTGAGCGCGTAGGTTCCCACTGTTTTCGTGCCCATCTTATCGTAGATGAGGTAGGCTGTGGCGCTCTGGTCTTGAACGATAGGCAACGTCAATGTCGCGCCCAGGTTTTGGAATAGAGGAAAGGAGAAGCCATAGCCGTTGTAGAGAAGCGCTTTCGCTACGCAGAACAGGCTCGCTCCATGAAAGTCGTTTCCGTTGAAGACGTTCGCGTCAAACAGAACAGCATCCTGCGTTAGCCCGATTTTCTGATAGTCCCAGAAGTCGTTATGGTTAAACGCCACGTTAATTCTGTACGTATAGTACGCTCCGAGAGGGCTACTGGTGGTGGAGACGGACACGTACATATACATATGGTCAGCGTCTTCGGGGAAGGCGGTTGCGGAGGCAATCCAGCGGTTCCAGACGGGGTCGTACTTTACCTGCGGGTCGAAGAGCGGTTGAGCGGTATAGCCGAAAAAGACGGAGAGCGGCTTGATGCTCTTGTTCGTGCCGCCGCGTGTAAACACGCCGATAGCGGCGTTGGTAATCTCCACATAGTAGAGGGGGCTGACGGCTCCGTTACAGTCGGAAGGAGCCCACGTACCTCCGGAGTCTGCCGACTGCACCTGATTCAGACCTTCGTACAGCTTAATTTTTGTGGCGGCTAAGGGGTTGATACCCTCTAGCGCGCCCTTTCCGCCGCCGAGGTCGTTGAGAGGTCCCTGCGATTTCAGGCGGTTGTAGAGGTCGATAGGTATGGTGGGGCGGAACTTGTTAGTCCGCACTTTAGTCCCGCTTGGCGCGACATCCGGTAGCGAAGAGAAGTCTACGACATTGGCGGCTTGCACGTCGACCTTGCCGGTGGGCGGGATTTTTACGGCTCCGCCCTGTTGAGCGTTTACGCCAGAGGCGGCTACGCCAAACAGAAGGGCGGTGAGCGAAAAGAGTGTCTTTCTAGTGAGTTGCATGGAGCGCATTCCTTTCAGGATACATCAGACGTTCATTAGGGTAGAAGTTTACCGCGGGGCGCGCTCTGTCTACAACGACACCCTTGCCAAATCAGCGGAGCCTGCGGAAATCTATTTACCAAACCTGCGGAAATCTATTTACCAAAAAAGCGGGAACCCTTCTATCAAAAATCGGTTCCAAACCCATTATAACACCATTATTGTAAAGAAAACAATACGAATTTTTGCTATTTTGGCGAATCCAATCGTGTTTTTTGAGATAAGGGAGCGACCATATTGGTAGGTTATCGCCAATTATCTTCCTGTTTTGCGCGTTGCGCGGTTTTCATGCCAAACGAGCCAACCGTTTTGGGGTAGAGTATTGTAGGCGAGAGCGCAGGGCGTTCGCTCTTACCCTACTTTTCGTAACTACTCACGCTATGGAATGCGACCTAACCCCCTAGCCCCCTTCCCGAAACGGGAAGGGGGAATAACTGCCGCTAATGCGATAGCAAAGGCGATGGAACAGTAGGCTTTTGCCCTAAACCGAGTGGCTCTATCCAACGATAACCACTTTGCGCTCTAGCCACCCCTTCCCGCGCCGGGAAGGGGACGGGGGTTAGGTTCCCCCCGAAGGGGGGCTGAGTAGTTACCCTACTTCTTATTTCAGGAATGAACGATGCCTTCCCTCTCCAAACTTTTCGGACACACATCGGCGCGGCTCATGCTTCAACGCGCTCTAGAATCGGGGAACCTGCCCGGAACCTACCTCTTTGCAGGCAACAACGGGGTGGGCAAGGGCGCGTTGGCGCAGGCTTTCGCGCAAGCCGCCGCCTGCCTGAATCCAAAGCGAGAGCCTTTCGACTCTTGCGGGGTCTGCGTGTCGTGCAGGGAGGCGCTGAGGGGGCATAATCCTGAAATAGTCACGCTCTCCCCTGCTGGCGAACAGATGCAGATATGGCAGTTTTGGGATAGGGATAACCACCCTCCCGGAGTTCTCACGCACACCCTCCCCTACGCCCCTTCGCTTGGCAAAAAGCGGGTCTATATTATTGAACGCGCCGAAGCCCTAAACGAATCGGCGGCGAACAGCCTCCTCAAAGTTCTCGAAGAGCCTCCCGAATACGCGCTGTTTATTCTACTTGCCGCGCACACGGCGCGGGTTCTGCCCACTATTGTGTCGCGTTGTCAAACGGTGCGCCTCTTCGCCTCTCCGATAGAGGAGTTAGGGGAGTATCTGAAATCTAGTTTAGGCGTGGAGGCGAACCGAGCCGAGTCGTTAGCGGCTTATGCGGAGGGGCGCGTGGGGCAGGCGATTCGTATGGCGCAACACCCCGAAGTCGGCGCGGAGATAGAGCGCATTCTGGACTTCGCGGAGGGGCTTCCCGTCGCTCCCCGTGTTCGCGCTCTACGCCTCGCCGAGCAGTTGAGAAAACTTTCAGGGCAGGTGAAAGCCTTGTCTGGCGAAGATAGCGCCGCCGAGAGCGAGAAGAGCGGTAGCGAAGAGGGCGCTAAAGAGCGCGTGGGGCGGCGACAACTCGCCACTATTTTCGATATTCTTATCGCTTTCTATCGCGACCTGCTTACGTTGAGCGTGGGAGGCGAGGCGATGAAGCGCGTGGTGAACCGAGACCGCCTAACGAAGTTGAGCCTTCTGGCGCAAGAGGGAAGTCCGGAACGATGGATTTCCTGCTTGGATTCGATTCTGCTGGCGCGGCGCTGGCTGGATGCGAATGCGAATATCGCTATGCTTACGGAGACGCTAACGATGCGCCTTCTACGCTAAGGCGTTTTACGCTTTGGGGCTATCCGCTACTCTACGGTAGATTGCATTTTTCGCTGTGTTTCGCGTGTTTCGTAGCGCTACTCCCAAAAGTGTGAACAGATACGGTATACTATCTTTCATAATCTGCGGCGGAGTACGCCTCGGAGAGGACGCAAGCGATTCTTACAAAGAAGAAACTGCGTCGCCACACCTCAATTTCAAAGGAGCATTTTTTTATGGCTTACGTCATTACCGAAGCCTGTATTGGCGTGAAAGACAAATCGTGCGTAGCGGTCTGCCCTGTAGACTGCATTCACGAGAGTGTCATCACAGACGAGAGCGGCGCTGAGTTCGATATGCTTTTCATCAATCCCGACGAGTGCATTGACTGCGGTCTCTGCGAGCCAGAGTGCCCCGTCACCGCTATTTTCGCGGATAGCGATGTCCCCAAACAGTACGAGCACTACATCAAATTGGGCGCTTCCGCATTTAAGTAGAACCTAATGCGAATCTATACCCGCACGGGCGACTTGGGGGAAACCGGACTTTTTGGAGGGGAGCGCGTCTCTAAAGACGACCTGCGCGTAGAGGCTTACGGAGGGGTGGACGAACTAAACGCCACTCTCGGTATCGCCATTGCGTTGCAGTCCGATTCTGAGGTGGACGCGCTTCTTCTCTCGATTCAACACGACCTCTTTACGCTTGGCTCCGACCTCGCCACCCCCGAAGGCGAAGGCTTGCAAAAAGGGCGCGTCGCCATTCAACGGGTTCCCCCCGAAATGGCGACACGCCTTGAGACTGAAATAGACCGCTACGAAGATACGCTTCCCCCTCTTACCCGCTTTGTTCTACCGGGTGGATCCCCTCTCTCCGCTCATCTACACTTTTCGCGAACGGTCTGCCGTAGGGCGGAACGCGCTTGCGTCACGCTCGCCCGCGCAGAAGAGGCGGCGTATCGCTCCCCCATCAATCCCAACGCTATTATCTATCTGAATCGCCTCTCCGATTTACTGTTTGTTCTAGCCCGCGCCGCAAACCATCGGCAGGGCGTTTCCGACATACACTGGAACCCCTAACCCCCGCCCCTACTCTCCCGCATACTCCTCCACCCTGTGTTCGCTCTGCTCCTCTCTATCTTCCGTGACTGTGCGCGGGATAGATGCGAGTACGAGGAGGATGGAGGCGTATACGAGAGTGGTCGCCGCGACGCAGGGCGGGTACTTCCAGTGGTCGTAGAGCCACGAACCGAGCAGGTCGCCCCACTTTCCAAAAATCCAGAAGCCCGCTGTCGCTATCATCATCAGCGTTCCCTCCAGCCCTTTTGGGCAGGCGCGAATGAGCAGGTCGTAGTAGGCGGCGGTAGCGACTCCTCCCATCGCTCCCATCATCGCGGCGACGACTATCGCGGAGGCGGGGGTGCGAATGAAGAGCAGGGGAACGAGTTGCGGAAACCCGATAATCGTACCCCAAAAGAGAAGTTGCCGAAGCGAGTAGCGGCGACATAGAAAACCATAAGCGGCGAAGACAGGGCAAAAGGCGATAGTGAAGGTAGCCTGATACTGCCCATACTGTGCGTCGGTCAGTTTTATTGTGTTGGTAAGGTAGTAGTAGGTGGCGGTGTTCGAGCCGGGAGCGAAGTTCCAAAGTATCCAGATAAGCGCGGCGAGCAGGGCGGCGCGGTGTCGAAACAGAGGGCGAATATCCATGCTCACGCGCTCTTTCGGCTTCGCCTCAACATCCGAAACGAAGATGTCGCGGGAACGCCAAAAGGCTTGAATCCATAGCGAAGCGGAGATAAACGCCATGAGGAGGAAAACGCTACTCAGAGACCACTTGCTAGAGATAGTCCCGCCTACCAAAAAACTGATGATAACAGGAACGCTTCCCACAAAATTATAGAGGGCACTGAGTCGCCCTGTCATAAGCCTCTGCTGTCCTACAAGCGTGGTGAGAGCGGCGGAAGCGGTGGAGATAACGAGATAGAAGAGGGCGAGGAGAGTTGTACCAGTGACAAGGGTGTTCCACGTTGGGGGCAGAAGCGCCATTCCAAGATAGGTTACAGTCAAACCAAGCCCGCCAAGGAGGAGGTAGCCCCTATCTCCCATGCGTCGCGGGAGCCATGCATCGCGTAGAAGCCCAAGCGCGAAACTGAGATAGAGCGGTATCGCCGTTATCAAGCCGAAAAGGGATACCCGTTGCGAATCGAAGTGGAGTTGGTTCTTAAAGTAGGACTGAATAGGAATCAAAAACAGACCAGAGGGGCTGTGCATACCCACTCCCGTAAAAAGAAAACTGAAGTAGAGCGCAATAAGAATCTGTTGGCGACGGTTTGCGGGGGTAGGAGAGGCGGTGGTCATAAGTGTTCCCTTTCAGGTTCAGGCTTGAGACTTTGCCATTAGTTTCAGAGGAGGGCGAGCCTCGTCTCGGTACGCCTCAAACGCCTCCTGCACTCCGCCTTCAAGCGCGTCTCCTGTATGCGTGTAGAAGCGATAGCGTAGGCGCAGAGGGCGGTCAGGCGTTATCTCTATCGGGTCGGCGTAGAAAAAGCCGTAGTTGGGCGAGAGAAAGCCGTAGTCGCGGGTGAACCAGTAGGTGGGGTAGTCTGGGTTATCAGGGTGGTCGAAGATAGAGATTCCGCAGACGATACGCCCCAACTTACCGGAGCAGTCCACCCATGCCGATTTTTGACGGTAGGTTTGGCGTTCGTTGCGCTTCGCCTCTGCATTGACCATTGCGCCCCCGCCTTTAGAGGAGAGGCTCTCCGCAACGCGAATATGGGGTAGTCCCGCCTCGTTCGTCTGATTGAGAGTGACTGTACTCTGGTCAGGCGCAGAGAGAAGAATTTCGAGGTCGAAGATACGCGCTTCGGCGGGGGTGTTGTAGAAGGTGAAGGTTCGGGTATCGGTGAGAACCCTCTCGCCAGAAGCGGCTTGCCAGTCGCAAATCTCAGTGAAGCCGCCCTTATCCTCTCCGCCCTCGCAGGAGACGAACTCGCGATGCACGATTTTGCCTGTGTTGTGCCGCTCCACCCAGAAATCCATGTCGTTGACGCGCCCGTGCCCTAGCCAGATGCCGTGATGGTGGCGGTGGTCGGTGGGCGAATCGGCGAGCAGAGAGAGTCCGTTGGGGGCGCGGAGGGGAAAGAGATAGGGTTTGGGACGATTCGGGGCGAAATGGTAACGCGCATACTCGTTTTGCGCGATGCGTATGACGAGTTGTCCGCTCTCTTCTAGTATCTCAACCATCTTCACGCTCCTTCAAAGGGGGTATCTGTACCCTCATTCAAAAAGGGCTTTGTTTTCCGCTCTTAAATAACTAAAAGATATTTAATTACGAGGGTTAGAGCAGGGTGCGCGGCAGCTGCTTATCGAAGTTGACGAGTTGGAGGTCGCGGGTATAGCCTCGTCGTTCGTAGAGTCGGGCTAGAGCGTCGTAGATACGTAGAGGCTGGTGGTTCCGCTCGGTATGGCACAACGATAACGCGCTCAGATACTCGCGCTCCGCGCTTCCAAAGTCGTTTTGCGCGTAAAAAGCGTCGCCCAGAGCCTCGCGCGCGTCCGGGTCGTAGGGGTCTTCGTGCGCGATAACGCGCCAGAGCGGGTGTTTTCTAATCTCCGCAGGAGCGTGCTTCTCCCACTGGGTTAGAACATCCGCGGCTACCTCATAGATGTCGGCTTCGGGATGGTCTTCGCCTAAGTTCCAGTTGATAGTGCGCGTACAGAGGGGCAGGGCGTGTTGCACTACAGACCAGTAGTAGGGGATGGCGCGTTCAGGCTGTTCACGTTCTCGAAAGATGTCGGCGATAAGGTAGGGTATATCGCCAAACCAGGGGGCGACTTCGCTTCCTCGATGGAAGAGGTCGAGAGCGCGTTCTATATGGTTTAACCCGCGCTGACGACACCCTAGATAGCAGAGGCTTGCGCTATCCTGCGGGTCGAACGAGAGAAGGCGTTCGTTGAGTTCGGTGTTATTGCGGGGCGGCTCTAGCGTGACGAGAGTTTCGGGTAGGGAGAGCGCCTCCATGAGCGCGTCTCGCTCCTCGGTCTCTTGCCAGTCGTCCACATCGTCAGTCCAGTCCTCTTCGCCCTCGTAGCGCCCTACCGTAATGCAGTGGGCGAGGAAGGACTTGAAACTGGAAGCGACGGGGCGGAGGTACATATCGTCCTCCTCCAAGTAGGCGACGGGGAGGTTGCCGAGCGCAATTTCAGGGGTGACGTAGAATCCGTATATACCCCCATCTCCTATAGCGCGACCAAAAGGCAAAAACTGAGGAACCATTCCGAAGACGCGCCCTGCGCCCTGCACAATCATACGTATCGGGTAGAATTCGCAGGGGCCCAGCATGGGGCTTTGCAGGCGGGTGTAGAAGATACAGAACGATTCAGGCAGGCTGACTCGCCAAAAGGCTTCAAGGTGACGCAAGCCCTCGTTTGTATATTCGGTAGGTCTCTCTTCGTAGTTGCTCATGTTAGGATAGGTTCCGCGCGAGTTGGCAGATTTCAGTTTGGAGTGTCTGCACAGTATACCTTATCCTACGAGCGTGTTGAAAGCGCTATTTTGATGAGGGGTTCGCACCTGTTTTTCTGAATATAGTGTAAAATGCTATCTATAGCGTTCACTATACAGACTATTGCAGATAAGGGAAGGCGATACAGCATGAGCGATATTGAGATAGCGCAAGCCGCAACCTTGCGCCCTGTGAGCGAGGTGGCTCAGGAACTTGGGCTAACGCCCGACGACCTGGAACTCTATGGCAAGTATAAGGCGAAAATAACAGCGGAGACCCTGAATCGGCTTCTGGCGGACGAGAGCCGCCCCAAGGGGAAAATTGTTCTGGTGACGGCTATCTCGCCCACGCCAGCGGGCGAGGGGAAGACGACGACGACAATTGGTCTCGCGCAGGGGCTTTGTCGGCTGGGGAAACGGTGCGTGACCGCGATAAGAGAGCCTTCTATGGGGCCCGTGTTCGGGATGAAGGGGGGCGCGGCGGGGGGCGGGTACGCGCAGGTTGTGCCGATGGAGGACATCAACCTGCACTTTACGGGCGATATGCACGCGATAACGGCGGCGCACAATCTCCTTTCGGCGATGTTGGATAACCACCTGCATCAGGGGAACGCGCTGAGTATCAACCCGCTCACTATCACTTTTCCGCGTGTAATGGACATGAACGACAGGGCGTTGCGCTCCATCGTTTTGGGGTTGGGAGGGCGCAATGGGGGCGTGCCGCGAGAGAGCGGCTTCGCTATTACGACCGCCTCGGAGGTCATGGCGATTCTCTGCCTCTCAAACTCGTTAAGCGATTTGAAAACACGCTTAGGGCGCATTGTGGTAGGGCAGAACCGCGAGGGAAAGCCTGTCACGGCGACGGACTTAAAGGCGCACGGCGCAATGACCGCCATTTTGCGCGATGCCTTAAAGCCGAATCTCGTGCAGACTTTGGAGGGAAACCCCGCTTTTGTACATGGGGGCCCCTTTGGGAACATCGCGCACGGGTGCAGTTCAATTTTGGGAACCAGGCTCGCCCAAAAACTGGGTGAAATCGTGGTGACGGAGGCGGGTTTCGGCTCCGATTTGGGTTTTGAAAAGTACTGCGACATTGTGGCTCCGAGCGCTAACCTCGCGCCCGACGCGGTGGCTCTGGTCGCTACCATTCGCGCCTTGAAGATGCACGGCGGGGTCTCCAAAAAGAGTCTCAATAAGGAGAATGTGGAGGCAGTGCGTAGGGGGTTGGTTAATTTAGAGCGTCATGCCCACAACGTTGCAGACAGAGGAGCGCCCTTTGTGATTGCGATAAACCACTTCTATAAGGATACGGACGCGGAGGTGGCGGTGGTCAGGGAGTATTGCGAAGCGCAGGGCTGGCGCGTAGCGCTGTGTAAGGTGTGGGCGCAGGGCGGAGAGGGTGGAGAGGAGCTTGCCCGCGAAATCCTCGCCTGCCTTGAAGAGCCTAGCCGCTTCAAACCGAACTACACAAGCGATATGCCGCTGGAAGCAAAACTGAACGCGGTGGCGAAGCAGGTCTATCGAGCGGAGGGCGTGGAGTTGAACGCCGATGCGCAACGTCAACTCAAGTGGTTGGAAACGCACGGTTTTGGCGGACTGAGCGTCTGTATCGCCAAAACGCAGTACTCGTTTGGCGACGACCCCAAGGGAGTTAGCACGCCCGCGAATTTCAAAATCCACATTCGCGAACTGCGACTCTCTGCGGGGGCGGGCTTTGTGGTGGCTTTGGCGGGCGATATGATGATTATGCCGGGGCTACCGGAGGCTCCCGCCGCTGAGAACATCGATGTAGACGAGAACGGGCGCATTTCAGGGCTGTTCTAAGGGGGGCATGGTGGCTTCACAAGAAGATGTTCGCCGCATCGCTCTGTCTCTTCCTGAGACCTCTCAGGGCGAGACAGGCTTTGGCTTCGGGGTTCTAAACAAGGGAAAGAGCAAGGGGTTCGCGTGGGTATGGCAGGAGCGCATTGAGCCTAAAAAGCCCAAGGTTCCCAATCACGATGTCATCGCGATACGAGTCGCGGATGAGTTGGAGAAACAGATGTTGCTGGCGGCGGACTCGGCAAAGTTCTTCACAGAGCCGCACTACAACGGCTTTCCCGCGATTCTTGTGCGGCTTCCTGCTGTTGAGGCGGACGAACTCGCCGAACTGCTTACAGATGGGTGGCGGTGTATGGCTCCCCTTTCGCTGGTCAAGGAGTTCGACGCGCATGGGGAGGGTGAGTAGGGCTATGTCTATGGAGTTCAGACGGTGTTTCTATTTCGCTCTGTATTCCAGTCTATAGCCGCTCTAGCGTCTCCTTTCAGCCTCCTTTTGGGGTATAGCAGACGCATCCGCCCTGTTTTCATGGCGCTACTAGCCTTTTAGGGCGGAATGCACCTTACAAAATTTAAAGAGAGAGCCTTCCGCGCTCACTCGCTCTTTACCGCGCGCCATCCAACGACTGTAGCCTAAAACACGGCGCAGAAGGGCGAAGACCGTCTCTACAACCTTGCCCCGGTTACTGCGCCGCGCCTGCTGTTCCGGCTCCGAAAAACGAGATAGAGCCGTATCCACCGGGTTCTGCGGGTCTCTCGCCCTTTTCGGCTTGATGCAGGATAGCGACGATTCGCTCCTTCATTTCTGAGGAGTCTAACATATTTTGTGGACTAAATTTCCGGGGGTATATCAGACTCCTCTTATCCTGCAACGCGCGTTAATTTACAATGATACTCGCTCCACCGATAGAGGAGTTATCATAAGCATCGCCCGCGAATGATGTCACTATCTTATGAGTCCCTACCGTTAGGCTCAATACATACGGCAGAGTCGCTATGCCATTAGAATCGGTGGTTACTGTTCCTACAATAGCGCCATCTACTTTAAACACTATGCTTCTACCTGCGAGATGGCTACCGTCCGTCGAACGCCTCAACAACGCAGTCAGGTTAACCGTGGTTCCATGCGTCCCCACGATTTCATCTGTCGGGAGCGTCGTGTCCGACTTCGCAACGGTCATCGTCCCTACACTTGTCACGCTGGCATACTGGCTCGTGCCTGCGAATACCGCAGATACCGAATGCACGCTCGCCGATAGTTCAGGCGTTACATAAGGAAGGTCGGCAATCCCGGTTGCATCTGTGATTGCGGTTCCTACGGCTATGCCATCTACGCTAAAGGAGACTAGCTTGCCGGAGAGACCACTTAAGTCAGACGCGCGCTTGAGGCGAACGCGGAGGTCGGATGTTTGTCCCACTTTTTGCGAGTTGCTCACGCTTGAGAGCGTGGTAGCCGTTTGAAGGGCGGTAAGCGCGCCGCTCCCCGTGTTATCAAGATAGTTCGCGTCGCCAGCGAACGAAGCTACGAGCGCATGGCTTCCAACAGCGAGGGTTTCGGTCAAGGCGAAGGCGTATTGCGCGAAACCATTGATGTTCGTCACGCCGACGCCGACGCTCACCCCATCTATGGAGAAGGTTATGACCCTTCCTACAAGGCTATCAAGGTTAGGGAGACCTTGTAGCCGCGCCGTTAAAGTAAGCGTCTGACCATAGCTTCCAGAAGCCGCGGTCACAGCCACTTGAGGCGGACGCAATATCGCAAGCGAGTGAAATTGACCGCTTGCAATCTGCGTAGCGTTCTTCAGGCTAAAGACCTGAACAGGGATTGTGAGATTGGCGTTCGTTCCGATTCCCAATTGACCGCTACTGTTGTATCCCCACGCCCACACGGTTCCATCCGACTTTAAGGCAAGAGAGTGATTGCTCCCTCCTGCAATTTGAGTCGCTCCGCTGAGACCGGAGATTTGTGCAGGGGTTGTGAGATTGGAGGTCGTTCCGTTTCCCAATTGACCGCTACTGTTGTATCCCCACGCCCACACGGTTCCATCCGATTTCAAGGCGAGAGAGTGCGCGCCTCCGCCTGCAATCTGAGTCGCTCCGCTGAGGACAGAGACCTGAACCGGAGTGTTGTGATTGGTAGTCGTTCCGTTTCCCAATTGACCGCTACTATTGTATCCCCACGCCCACACGGTTCCATCCGATTTCAAGGCGAGAGAGTGGTAAATTCCTCCTGCAACTTGCGTGACCCCTGAGAGCCCTGAGACCTGTACTGGTATGTTTCGATTGGTAGTCGTTCCATCTCCCAGTTGACCATTTCCATTATATCCCCATGCCCAAACGGTTCCATTCGACTTGACCGCAAGAGAGTGGTTTTTACCTGCCGCAATCTGCGTAACGCCAATGAGACCAGACACCTGCACCGGGGTGGCGGTATCGTTATACGTTCCATCTCCCAATGTGCCAAAGGCGTCGCCACCCCATCCCCACACGGTTCCATTCGATTTCAACGCGAGAGAGTGCGAGTTCCCTCCTGCCACCTGTGTCATGCCGGTCAGCCCGGAGACTTGAACTGGGGCGACTCTACTTATATACGTTCCATCTCCCAACTGCCCCTCGCCGTTAAATCCCCATGCCCACACAGTCCCATCCAACTTGACCGTAAGAGAGTGAACCCCTCCTCCGGCGATCTGCCTAAGACCTGCAAAGCCAGAAATTTGGACTGGAGTCTTACGATTGATAATCGTTGCGTCTCCCAACTCGCCATCGCCATTATATCCCCAAGTTCGCACCTGTCTGTCTTGCGCTCCTACTGTCAGAGCCATAGCCATAAGGGCGAACATTGATAGAGTAAAGACACCTTGCCGTAGCCATGTTTTCAATTCAGCCACCCCCTTGCATTCAAATAGTGTTTCCGTTGTCTGTACGGCAACTATCGCCTTGAAGACAACGCCCATCATTAGACGTAAACCTTACGCGAAATCAAGGTTTACGCTACTAATCTTCAAATGCCCCATAAGAAAATGGTGTGCAATTTGCGTTGCGGCTTTGGAATGTTATATCCCTGCCCCAATTCAAAAGAGAGAAGTCGCAACCACTCTCCTTCCAAAAGTTCTTTTGCCTGCAGTTATCTCCGTGCTATTTATGGAGATAAGTTAAATACTGAGAGGCGGACGCAGACTATCTTCTAAATTCGACTCTTAAAGACATAACTCAAGATAGAGTGCGCTATATCTCAACAGCGACAGACTGGCGCTATTTAACCCTATCTAAAGTTAAGGGAATCCCCTCGCTAAATCTCATGCTTTTCGCCTACCTTTTTGCAGGTATTAAGACTAGACATTTTGCAGGCGACACCGATATCTATTTGC